>JAEUIG010000466.1 GCA_016795125.1 Planctomycetaceae bacterium
CTGCAGTTCGATCACCGGCCGCAGGCCGCGCTGCGCGCGAATCGTCAGCCGCTTGGTAATTCGCACCGGCGGCTGTGCGCTGCGCAGCCGGCCGTCGAAACGCAGTTCGATGAGGCCGTCGGTCGGCGCCGACTGGCAGGCGGCTTCGAGCGTGCCGAAGCCCTGTTCCGTTCGCGTCAAGGCGTCCATCACCACGAAGGGATTGGCGACGATCGGCGTTTCCGGCATGTTTCCGGTCGGCGGGGCACGCCCTTCGGGAACCGGCGATGTGAACTGATCGATGTCCTGCTCGATGGAATTCACCGACAGTTCGCCATCACTCTGCGACGGTCGCGGACGTTCACTGGTCGGCGGTACGGTCGGCAGATCTTCGGGCCGGTTGACCGCCGCCGCCGATCGCGGTTCGTCCAGGAAGGTCGAACCTGGCAGCTTGATGCCGGTGATGCCGCTGCGCATGCCGCCTGCGGGAGGAGTTTCCGGCTCCGCGGGAGCGCGGAGTGCAGCGCCGGCGGTCGAATCCTGCTCGGGGTCGGACGGGGCCGTCGACGTTCCACTGTGGGTGACCGTTGCAGGAGCGGGGCTTGCCGCCGGCAGTCCTTCGGACGTCGGCAGCCACGCATCCGGCAAGCGCGGGATGACGACGGCAATCAGCAGCAGCGCCGCGAGCGTCACGAGCCAGCCCTTGTTGTTCTCGAAGAACCCGGGCTGCGGATCGAACATCGGGCGGGCCCAGATCGCATTATCGGCGTGCGTCGGGCGCAGGCCGAGCGAGGCAGCGACCTGAGACAAGTCGTGGATCAGGAGTTCAGGCGTGGCGAACCGTTCGTCGGGGTTCGACGCCATCATCCGGCGGACGATGAGCGAGAGTTGCGGGGGCGTGAGGGGGTTGCGCTCGGCCGGATCAGGCGGAGCATCGCGATGATGGTCGACGACCTTCTGAATCATCGTGCCCGAGGGAAACGGCGGTTCGCCGGTGAGCATGTGATACAGCGTGCAACCGAGCGAATAGATGTCGGTTCGCACGTCGACGCAGCGGGGATCGCGGGCCTGCTCCGGCGCGATGTAATCGAAGGTGCCCAGCGTGGTGCCGGGGACGGTCAGTTCGCGGGCGGGTTCGATCTGCTCCTGCCGCGCGAGTCCCAGGTCGACCAGCTTGGCGTGGCCGGACGGCGTGATGATGATGTTCGAAGGCTTGATGTCGCGATGCACGACTCCCGCGGCCTGCGTGTGCCGCAGCGCCTGGGCGATCTGCAGGGTGTAGTTGACGGCTTCCGCCGGCGACAGCGCGCCCTTCTGCAGGATGAAGTCGCGGACGTTGGTGCCGCGCACGAACTCGAACGCGATGAACGGCACGCCTTCGTCGTCGCCGATGTAGTAGACGCGCGAGATGTTCTCGTGATCGAGCCGGGCGGCGGCCTGGGCTTCGTTGCGAAATCGCGCGGCCGCGGCGGAGTCGCGCGCGTAGGCCGGCGCAAGCACCTTGAGGGCCACCACGCGGTTGAGCCGCTCATCGACGGCGCGGAACACGCCTCCCATGCCGCCGCGGCCGATCTGTTCCTCGATCAGAAAGTGTCCCAGCCGCACGCCGGCGACCGCGACGGTCGGGGCGTCCTGCGGCGCTTCGGACTCATGGCGCGGAAACAGGCGGGCCATCACATCGGCGCCGCGCCCGTCGGCGGCGAGGGGCGCCATTTCGCGGCGCTCGCCCGGCATCGGGCGCAGCAGCGCTTGCCTTGTGCCGGAGTTGCCGGGATCGGCAGGGTGCGCTGGTGAGATGACGGTGTGAGACGACATGACGCTGGTCTCTCGGTGCTGAAAGCGGCGGCCCGGGACCGGGCGCCGGATTTCAGCGGCATCCATGCTCCAAGGCGCTCCGCGCCTCAGCCTTTTTCAAAGATCGCTTTGACATCCTGTTCGATGGCCGCCAGCAGGCGGATGTTCCGCTCACACAACTGACGCGAGTAATCGTCACTCCGGATCAGCTCATCGGAACTGCTCCGGATCGTGACGTCTTTGACCTCGTCCTGATTCTCGGGTTCGTTGGCGCGCCGCGCGAGCCGCCGGATTTCATGCGCCTTGGGAATAAAGCCGCGTTCCAGGTGGTCGCTTAATTCGCGCAACAGCCGTTCGGCTTCGATGAGCTTTTCCCGCAGCGTCAGATTCTCCAGGGACCGCTCTGACATACCTCGCTCTTAACGGCTGGGGGGAGTCCGCGCGGGGGGCAGCGTGATTGAAGAGCGAGTTCCGGGGAGGCGGGACTTCCGCCGTGGGATGTGCCGACTCGATTAGACAAACGGCGCCGGTCTCCGTCAAGCGGGGTCTCAAAAAGTGTCGAAAAACTGCGGGGATTCAACACATCTGAGGCTGTCGCGTCCCCAGGACTCTTGCGGCCGCGGGGCCGTGGCGGCGAACCGGTTCGACAGTTTCGACGGCCTCAATTGACCGGGGCCGGATGCCGCATGACAATTCGCGGTTCCTGTCTCGGTTCGCCACGGGGCATCCGCTGCGAGAAAGCCGGCATGCGCGTCCTGATCCTCGCCGATGTCCATTCCAACTGGCCCGCACTCCGGGCCGTGGCCGACGATTGCGGCGAGTTCGATGCCTGCCTGTTTCTCGGTGACCTCGTCGACTACGCCACCGAGCCGGTTCCCTGCATTGACTGGATCCAGGAATACGCGGACGCGGCGATCCGCGGCAATCATGACCACGCCATCGCACAGCGGATCACCCCGCGAAACGGCGGCGGTCTCCGCCGGCTCGCGGCGGCGACCCGCGGCCTGCACTGGGACGCCATCGATCCCCAGAGGATGCGGTACCTGGCCCGACTGCCGACAACCCGCCACGTCACCCTGGACAATCAGTCGTTTTACCTCGTCCACGCCACGCCCCGCGATCCGCTGGACGAGTACCTCGGCGACGACGCGTCCGCCTGGCAGCAGCGGCTTGAACACGTCAATGCGCGACTGGTGTGCGTGGGGCATTCGCACATTCCGTACTCGCTCGAACTCGACCATTGCCGGGTCATCAACCCCGGCAGCGTCGGCCAGCCGCGGGACGGCGATCCCCGCGCCGCCTATGTCCTGCTCGACCACGGGCGCGTCGAGTTCCGGCGCGTCGCGTACGACATCGACGAGACGCTGGTCCACATGCTGACTTCGGGGATGCCGCGCTGGGTCGTGGACCTCAGTGAAGCGGTGCTGCGCACCGGCGGCCAGCTCACGCGGGAGCAGATGGACGCCTTCGTGTAACCAGCGGCGGATGGGCGATTTTTCATCGTCAAGCGGTCGGGGGGACCGTTTCTCGTTCACCCTCGCCCCCGGCCCCTCTCCCAAGAGGAGAGGGGAGATCAGCACCTGAGCCTCTCGCGCCGACGAATGACGACAGCGCGTGATTCCGCGTTACGTTCCGGTATCATGGCGGCCATCATTGACTCGCCGATTCTTCTCACGAATTGAACGCATATGGCTGAGCGTGTTTACCTGGGCGTCGACCTTGGTGCGGAAAGCGGCCGGGTCGTCGCAGGACTGTTCGACGGCCGCACGATCCGACTTGACGAGCTGCACCGGTTCCCGAACGGGCCGGTGGAGGTCGCCGGGACGCGGCGGTGGGACGTGCTGGCGCTATGGCGGGAAATCCAGGCCGGGATGGGCAAAGCCGCCGCCAGGTACGGATCGCAGATCGTCTCCATCGGGGTCGACACCTGGGGCGTCGACTACGTGCTGATGTCGGCCAAAGACGAAGTGCTCGGGCACCCTTACCACTATCGCGACAAGCGCGTGAACGGCATGCTCGCACAGGCGTGCTCGCGCGTGTCGCGGAAGGACATCTTTGCCCAGACCGGCATCCAGTTCATGGAGCTGAACACGCTGTACCAGCTGCTGGCGATGCAGCTCTCCGATCCCGAGCTGCTGAAGTACGCGGCGAGGTTTCTGATGATGCCGGACTATCTGCACTGGTTGATGTGCGGCAGCCGCGTCGTCGAGTTCACCAACGCCACGACAACGCAGTGCTTTCATCCGGCGCATCGGCAATGGGCGACCGACCTGCTGCGTTCGCTCGGCATTCCCACGCACTTCTTCCCCGAGGTCGTGCCCCCCGGCTCGCGGCTCGGCACGCTGAGGGACGAACTCTCCGGCCGCACCGGACTGCCGCGGATTGAGGTCGTCGCTCCCGCCACGCACGACACCGGCGCCGCCGTCGCCGCCGTGCCGACGGAGCGGACCGGCCGCGCGGACTGGGCCTACATCAGCTCCGGCACCTGGTCGCTGATCGGCGTCGAAGTCCAGGACGCCATCCTGTCGGACGCGGCGCTGGCGCTGAACATCACCAACGAGGGGGGCATCGACGGCACGTATCGCTTGCTTAAGAACGTGATGGGGCTGTGGCTGGTGCAGGAGTGCCGCCGTGCGTTCGATCGCCGCGGAAAGACCCTCGAATACGAACAGCTCGTGCAGTTCGCCACGCAGGCAGCGCCGTTCCGGTCGTTCGTCAATCCCGACGACGCCCGCTTCCTCAGCCCGCCCGACATGGTCGCCGCCATGCAGGACTATTGTCGCAACCCAGCACAGCCCGTGCCGGAGACGGAAGGCGAACTTGTCCGCTGCGCGCTGGAGAGCCTGGCGCTCAAGTATCGCCAGGTGCTGACGGGGATCGAATCGCTGACGGGGGAGCGCGTCGCAGCGATCCACGTCGTCGGGGGCGGGTCGAAGAACTCGCTGCTCAACCAGTTCACCGCGAATGCCTGCGGCCGACCGGTGATCGCCGGGCCTACGGAGGCGACGGCGCTGGGGAACGTCCTGCTGCAGGCACGGACGGCGGGGGATGTCGGCACACTGGCGGACCTGCGGGGAATCGTCCGGCAATCCAGCGACATGCGCACGTTCGAACCGCAGGGAACCGGCGACTGGGACGCGGCGTACGCGCGGTTTCTTGCGCTGCCGAACTGATATCTGGTTGCGAAACCGCCAGCGTCGGTCGCTTGCGGTTTTGCGGATTCAGGTCCCGCGCAAAAGAAAGCCCCGGACACCACCTTGTGGCCGGGGCATTTCGCTCTGTTCGCTGTGACGTGCCGGACGCCGTCCCGGAATGCACGTCGCGCGACTGCGTCGCTTTAGACGCGGTCCTTCAGCTTCTTCACGGCGGTGATGCGGATATTGCGGCTGGCCGGCTTGGCCGCGCCCATCGCCATTTCGCCGGTGAACGGGTTCTTGCGCATGCCGGCGGGCTGCGCCTTCTTCACCCGCACCTTCAGCTTCATCAGTCCGGGAACCGTGAAGACTTCCGGTCCCTTCTTGCTGAGCTGCTTTTCGATCAGGTCGCCCAGGGCTTCCAGCACGGCGCCGACCTGCTTCTTGGTCAACTCAGTCGCCGTCGCCAGTTCGTTGAGCACTTCCGTTTTCGACAAGGCCTTCTTTGCCGCCATCGTGGCTCCTTTCCTTCTGCTGTTCGGGGTGTGTCGTGTGATTCCTCGGCGGAATTGCGGATAGTAGAACGGCGAGTTTTCCGAATGTCAATTGCCGACCACACTGCAAACTTGCAAAAAAGCCGGGATTTTTGCGGGTCATCGACCGCAATGACATGGCGCAGGGCGCCGGTGACGCCCTGTGCTCCAACGTTCAGCGTCTCGCCGCGCCACCGCATTGTTGTACTCGACGCGACGTTGTGCTTCACTCCGCAAGTGTAAAGCGACCGACAACACGACGAGACAACGGCGACGTTTCCATTTATGTCCGCACTTCGCATCCTCGCAATCCACGCCCATCCCGACGACATCGAGTTTCAGTGCGCGGGCACCCTGGCGCTGCTCAAAGAGCGCGGCTGCACCGTGAGCGTGGCCACCATGACGGCCGGAGACTGCGGCAGCGCTGAACTCGGTCCCGAGGAGATCTCCGCAGTACGGCGCGGCGAAGCGCGCGCGGCCGCCGACCTGCTCGGCGCCGAGTACACCTGCCTCGAGTTCAAGGACCTCGCCATCTGTGTCGACAACGACAGCCGCCGACGCGTGACGGAGGTCGTTCGCCGCACGCGCCCCGACGTCGTCATCACCGCACCGCCGGTCGACTACATGTCCGACCACGAGATGACCAGCCGGCTCGTCAGGGACGCAACATTCAATGCGTCATGTCCGAACTACGTCACCCAGCAGTGGGACCCGGCGCCTGCCACCGCCAAGATCCCCGCGTTGTACTATGTGGATCCGATCGAAGGCGTCGACTGGTACGGCCGGCCGATCGAGCCGGACTTCGTGGTCGACATCTCCCGGACCTTCGACCTCAAGCTGAAGATGCTGGCGTGCCACGACAGCCAGCGGGCCTGGCTCCGCAAACAGCACGGACTCGACGAATACCTCGACGGCTGCCGCCGCTG
>JAEUIG010000506.1 GCA_016795125.1 Planctomycetaceae bacterium
CGGTCGCCATCCGCCTGCCGAAGTCGACGGCCTGCTGGTACGCGGGGTGATCCGGCTGCATGCGCGCCGAACCGAAGACGGTGATCTTGCGCTGCCGGCGATACTGCTTGAAGAACTTGAAGGAGTAGCGGAGCTCCTTCAGGGAGCGGGCGATGATCTTGAGGTCGCCGCGCGTGGCCTGGTCGCGTTCGAGCTTGTCGGCGGTCTCGCGGATCTCGTCGATCAGCTCGAAGGTCCGGTTCGGATCCGGTTCGTGCTCGGTCGGGAGGACGTTCGATTCGGAAACGTCGGGGAGAGCGCGGCGCTGCTTCCGTGCCATGAGAGTCCGATCCAGTGTCCCGGACAATTGTCAGTGCACGAATCGCCGGACGAGGACCAGCCGTTGAACCATCCGGGACACACGCCCAACGACCAGCGCTCGCAGCGAGCCTGTTCAGGCGCCGATGGCTTCCAGCGCTTCGTCGCGGGTGTCGTAGATGGCCCAGAGCGTATCGAGGTTGGTGATCTGCAGCAGTTCACGTGCGAGCTGGCTGGCTCCGCAGAGCACGAGCTCGCCCCCTTTTTGCCGCACCAGCTTGTGGCACCGCAGCAACAGCGCCAGGAACACCGACCCGAAGTAGGAGACCTGGCTGAGATCGAACACGACGAGGGGCACGCGCTGCCGCGCTAGCGGCGCCAGGACGAGGTCGGCCGCGTGCTCGACGACGTCCCACGACATGCCTTCCACGTTGCTGGCCGGGATCACGACCACGGCGTCGCCGTGGTATTCCAGCTCGAAGTCGTCCCTGTCTTTGCTCATGTCAGTCGGAAGTTCGGCATTCCTGGGGAGGAAATCGCGGAGGGCGGGATCGACGGCACGACAACTATCGCTGATCGGCGTTGGCCATCGGATCGCGGCGCGGGGTCAGGTCGACCTGTTTGCTGGACGGGGTGGGTTTGTTGTCGGCAGGGACGTTGTTCTTCAGCCAGTCGTCCAGCAGCTGGATTTCATCGGCGGTGGTCTGCCGGGGCTGTCTCGAACCCATCACCGAGTTCACGACCGGCAGCAGGGCCTGGTAGGCGGAGGTCACGAGCGGCTCATGCTGTGTGTATCCCGGCTGCCTGGCCTTCTGCAGCAATCCCCAGTTCTTCTGTTTCTGCTCGGCGGTCTGGGGGTTAAAGCTCAGGTACATGCTGAGAAAGCTGTACGGCCAGTGAGATCCATTGAGCCGGGCGTTCCGTTCGGCCGCCATCTCCCGCGTGATCTTGCAGATCTGGTAGGTGATCAGCGGCACGTTGATGCTGTCCGCCTGCTGCCAGGGCAGCTGGGTGGCGGCCCGCGCCGCCGTGGTGCGGACCATCCAGTGCTCCTTGTTGCTCGACAGGACGGCCACAAGCGTGTCGATGATGATCGGCTGTCGCTGCAGGTCGTAGCAGAGTCCGGTATCGCCAAGCGCCTCGACCAGCCGCAATCGATACCACCAGTTCTGCGGCGCCATGGCCTGCGGATCGCCAAGAACCGTGACGATTTTGGTGGCGACCTTGCTGCGTTCGGTGACCGGGAAGTCGACGTCGCGACAGAGGCGACCGAGTCCTTTAACGGCCCACAGCTTGCATTCCACAAGCTGATTCGGGTCGTCGAGGATGCTGAGGAACAGAGGCGCGGCGCCGAAGTAGGGCCGCGGCGGCGTGGTGGTCGCATCGCTGACGAGACTCGCAGCGACGATCACCACGTTCAGCCGGATGGCGGGCGGCTGTCCGAGCAGTTCCGGGGCGATGCGGACGATTTCTTCATTGACGAAGTTACGACCTTCCGGCGTCGTGAGCTGCTTCGAATTGATCGTTTCCAGCAGCTTCTGCACGATGATGTGCAGGTTTGGTCGTTCTTCCTTGATCGTCAGCTTGTACAGATAGTGCTGGATGCTCTTCGTAACGGTCTCGCGATCGGCGCCGCCGAGCCGTTCCAGCCGCAGTGCCTGTTTGAACCGCAGCTCCCCGTTGGAGCGCTCCCAGGCCGTCGCCTTTTCCTTGTCGTACAGCGGCGGGTCGTACTTGGATTCATCGAGGGGCGCCTGGGCGGGCACGACCGGCTCAGCCTCGGCGGGAGGCGCCGACTCGGTCTCTGCGGCCGGGGGATCCTGTGCGCTCACCAGGGCCGCCGCCAGCCACAGGCAGGTGGCCGACATGAGTCCGGAGGACACCCTCAAGTTGCGGCGCGTTGGAGTGCAGACGCGGACGATCGGTTCCACCGCGAGTCCCTTTGGCAAGATGTGTGCCGGCGCGACGGTCCGGCGGTGCTTCCGACCGCTCGCCCCGAGCGCAGCCACCATTCAGACGTGAACCTTTCGGACCGCTGGCGCACTGAGCGCCGGATGGCCGACTCCCCTGGCGCGGACCGAACCGCCCAAAAGCATAACTTCAACCCGGACCAACTGCTACGCCGATCATGAACGATTCGGCCGGAAAGCGGTGGGCCGTGCAGAACCATCGCCGGCGCCTGACTCATGCCGACGACCGCTATAAATCACCATCGCCTGCAATGAATTCCATTCGACGGTATCAGCGTTCTCCGACGCGTGTCAAGAGGCGCGATCCGGGCGTCCCGCACAGGCTCGCTTGCTCGCCCGGCAATCGCCCGGCAGTGACCGGCCTGCCGACATGGCGGTTGACACTGTGACGCAGAATTCACGATTCTGTGTGCTGCAGACCCGTAAAACCACGGACAACCGGCATGGATGGTGCAACCCCGCTGCTGCAGATCCGGGGGCTGAAGACGCAGTTCGCCAGCGACCAGGGGGTGGTGCGGGCGGTTGACGACCTGACCATTGCCATCCGCCGCGGGCAGACTCTCGGCCTGGTCGGAGAGAGCGGGTCGGGCAAGTCGGTGACGTCTCTGTCAATCATGCGGCTGCTGCCGGAAGTGTCGGCTCGAGTCGTCGCCGGCGAAGTCGACTTCCAGGGGCGCGACCTGCTGCAACTCCCCGAGCGGGAGATGCGGCAGCTGCGCGGCCGCGACCTCAGCATGATCTTTCAGGAGCCGGGCACGTCGTTGAACCCCGTCTTCCGGGTCGGAGACCAGGTGCTGGAGGCCATTATCCGTCACCAGCGCGTGACCAGGGAACAGGCCCGCCAGCGGACGATCGACCTGTTCACGGAGGTCGGCATCCCGGATCCGCAGCGGCGAATCAACAGCTACCCGCACGAGATGTCTGGCGGACAGAAACAGCGCGTCATGATTGCCATGGCGCTGTGCTGCAATCCGCAGCTCCTGATCGCCGACGAACCGACGACCGCGCTCGACGTCACCATCCAGCGCCAGATTCTCGACCTGATCCGCAAGCTGCGGGATGAGCGCGGCATGGCGGTGTTGTTTATCACGCACGACCTCGGGTTGATCGCCGAAATCGCCGACCACGTGGCGGTGATGTTCCGTGGCAAGCTGGTGGAGCATGGCGAAGTGGATCAGGTTCTGCGCCGACCGCAGCATCCCTACACGAAAGGGTTGCTCGCGTGCCGACCGCGGCTGAAGACGACCTACAAGCGGCTGCCGACCGTTGCCGATTTCATGACGATCGAGAAGCAGCCGGATGGCTCGATCAAGACGATTGAGAAGCCGATCGACGAGCTGCGTCTGCGAGAACTCAGTTCGCAGGGGCGCGGCCGCCTGCTGCATCCAAGGTCGGAACTGCAACGGATCGGGCATCCCTGGACGGAAGGACAACACGCGGCCGATACGACCTGCATCCCTGAAGGCCAGACGCCGGTCCTGTCGGTCCGCGACCTGCAGGTGCACTACCCGCTGAAAGCCGGCCTGTTCCGTCGCACCGTCGACCACGTCCGGGCCGTCGACGGAATCAGTTTCAACGTCTACCGCGGCCAGACGCTGGGACTCGTGGGCGAATCGGGCTGCGGCAAGACGACGACGGGCCGCGCGATCGTGCGATTGACGAAGATCACCGCCGGCCAGGTGCTGCTGGAGGGAAACGACGTCGCACACGTGCACGGAGTGGCGCTCCGCCAGCTGCGGCGGCGTGTGCAGATCATCTTTCAGGACCCTTACAGCTCGCTCAACCCGCGGCTGACGGTCGAATCGGTGCTGGTGGAAGCGATGATGGTGCACGCGCTGGGAGCATCAAAGCGCGATCGGCGCGACCGGGCGGCACAGCTGCTCGAAGAGGTCGGGCTGGAGGCAGCGCATCTGCGGCGGTATCCGCACGAGTTTTCCGGCGGACAGCGGCAGCGGATTTCGATTGCCCGCGCCCTCGCCGTCGAGCCGGAGTTCGTCATCTGCGACGAATCGGTCTCGGCACTGGACGTGTCCGTGCAGGCGCAGGTGCTGAACCTGCTCAAGAAGCTGCAGCTGGAGCGGAAGCTCACCTATATCTTCATCAGCCACGACCTGAGCGTGGTCAAGTTCATGTCGGACATGATGGCCGTAATGAACGCCGGCAAGATCGTCGAGTTCGGTCCGTCGGAAAACATTTACGCCAACCCGCACGAGGAATACACACGGCGGCTGATTGCGGCGATCCCCGACGATTCGCTGGAACGGCGAACCGCCTGACGGCAGACACCCGAAGTTCGTTCTCGAATACGAAGAGGCTCACCGCTGAGATCGCAGAGAACGCAGAGCAGGTTTTGCGGGGAGTGCCACAATAGTCGCTGGGAATCTGTCTTAATCCAAAATCCAGAATCGAAAATCGCCAATGTCCCTCGTCCTCGCGCTCGACCAGGGAACCACCAGCAGCCGTGCGATCCTGTTTGGTCGCGACGGCCGGCCTGCCGGTCAGGCTCAGCAGGAGTTCCCGCAGCTGTATCCGTCCCCCGGGCATGTGGAGCATGACCCGGAGGCGATCTGGCAATCGCAACTGGCGACCGCGAAGAGCGCATTGGCGTCTGCCCGCGCCGGCGCGAAGGACGTCGCCGCGATCGGCATCACCAACCAGCGTGAGACGACCATCGTCTGGGAGCGCGACACGGGCAAGCCCGTGGCGAACGCCATTGTCTGGCAGAGCCGGATTACCGCGCCGATGTGCGAGCGGCTCCAGCAGGAAGGGTACGAGCAGACGTTTCGTCAGAAGACGGGTCTTGTCGTCGACGCGTACTTCTCAGGGACCAAGATCCGGCACCTGCTCGATACGATTCCCGGTCTGCGTTCCCGCGCCGAACGCGGCGAAGTGCTGTTCGGGACGGTCGATTCGTTCCTCATCTGGCGGCTGACCGGCGGCAGGGTGCACGCCACCGATTACAGCAACGCCAGCCGCACGCTGCTGTTCAACATCCACACGCTCGACTGGGACGACGAGCTATTGAAGATCATCGGCGTGCCACGCGCCATGTTGCCGCAGGTGCTGCCGTCGAGTCACCGTTACGGCGAAACGGAGGCGTCCCTGCTCGGCGGGGCGATCGCCATCACCGGCAACGCGGGTGATCAGCAGGCGGCGACATTCGGCCAGGCCTGCTTCGCGCCGGGTGAAGCCAAGAACACCTACGGCACCGGATGCTTCCTGCTGATGAACACCGGTCACACACCGGTCGCATCGGAGCACGGCTTGCTGACGACCATCGGCTGGGGTCTCAACGGCAAGGTGACCTACTGTCTGGAAGGGGCAGTGTTCGTGGCCGGCGCCGTCGTGCAGTGGTTGCGGGACGGACTGGGGCTGATCGCCTCTTCATCGGAAGTGGAGAAGCTCGCGGCGCAGGTGACGTCGACCGACGGCGTGTACCTGGTGCCGGCGTTCGTCGGCCTGGGAGCGCCGTACTGGGACCCGCACGCGCGGGGGACGATTGTCGGGATCACTCGCGGCACGACGAAGGCGCACCTCGCGCGGGCCGCCCTGGAGTCGATGGCCTACCAGACGCGCGACGTGCTCGACGCCATGCAGCGGGACAGCGGCATCGACCTGGCCGCCCTGAAGGTCGACGGCGGCGCGTGCGCGAACAACCTGCTGATGCAGTTCCAGGCGGATGTGCTGGATGTGGCCGTCCATCGGCCGGTGGTGCAGGAGACGACGGCGCTCGGTGCGGCGTATCTCGCGGGACTGGCGGTCGGATTCTGGAACGACGAGCGCGACGTGACGGCCAACTGGGTGCTCGACCGCGCGTTCAGGCCCGTTGCAAGCTCCCCGGCCAGGTCACGCGGCTATGCCGACTGGCAACGCGCCGTGGAAAAGTCCCGCCGCTGGAGCGAAGGGTGAAGACAGAAAGAGAGCGTCCTCACCATAGAAGGGAAAGATTTGAACCACCAAGACACAAAGATCACAAAGAAAGACGCCGGAAAGCTTCTTTGTGCCCTTTGTGTCTTTGTGGTTCATATCCTGCGTCTTCCTGGGATTCTACTTGAGAGTGTGTTCCGTCAGGCGGGAGCCTGACCTACTCCTCTTCAGATTCGTCAAAGCCTTCGGGCAGCGGGGGGGAGCGGTCCCATTGCTGCGCGGTCTCCGAACCGGGGAGGGCGGACCGGATGCGGACGACGAACCGGGACGCCGGACCGCCGAGCGTGCCGGGGAGCACCTTCGCGGCAATCTTGGCGGGGAGCGGCGAGGTGCCGTTCACTTCGAGACTGTCGATGACCCAGTCGGTATAGGTTCCTGAACTGGTGACGACGGCGATGTGATACGTCATGGGGCGGATGGGCGATTCGTTCTTGATCTGCCCGCTCATCTGCATCTGGCCGGAGCCGCCGTCGAGCTCGGCAAAGATCTTCACTTCCGCCAGGTGCGAATTGGTCAAGGAGAGACCGTCGGGGGTGTCCTGCGGCGGCTTCACTTTCTGCCGCTTCATGCCGACCTCCAGCACGCGCGGGAACTCGCGGGCGATCTCCTCGACCGACTTGCCGAAGATCTCGGCAAACTGCGCCGTTCGCTGTTCGGCCGGCTGCTCTTCGAGCGGGGTGCGCGCCGCCAGCTGCTGCACGTACTTCGCGTAGGCCTCCTCGTGCTGGGTAACGAGCATCCAGTGCAGCGACCAGGCTTCGATGTACGACTCAGCCGCGAGGATGTCCCCCTGGAAGGAATCGTCGTTGTTGACGATGTCGGCCCATTTCACGTCGTCGCTCGGAATGTTCTTCGACAGCCACGCATACATGCCGTTGATCTTCGCCGGATGGATGTCGACCTTCTCGCCGTTGTTCTCGAATCCGGTCGCAATCCCTTCGTCGAACCAGGTCGGAATCGGCGCCAGTCGCTGGAACACTCGGTTATACATCTGCTGATGGATGGCCTCGTGCAAGGGAACCCGGAACGTGCGGCATTCCTCCAGCCGGATGGCGAGCCAGTTCGTCAGCGGGGAGTAGAAACCCGCGATGTGCTTCGCGGACAGACCGTCGCCGCCCGTGTTCTCTTCGGTGAACTTGTTGAAGTCGTCGTCGGACTCGAACACGATCGTGACGAGCGGAAACTCCTGGTCGTGCAGAGGAAACCGCATGTCGCGTGCGAATCGCGTGAAGACGGTGTCCACGTTGTCCATGAAGCGGCCGACCTTCTGCAGGAAGCCCTTCGCGCGCGTTTCTCCGCGGCGGTCGAGCGGTCCGGCCGTCAACAGCGCGATGACATGCTTGTCGTCGGTGTGCGTGCGCAGCCGGTCGGCATCGAAGCGCTCCTTTAATACCTCGGCCATCTGTTCGGGGGTGAGCGGCGCGGGTCCGTCGGCCGGCTCGCGTTTCTCCACGACGGCCTGCGGGACGACTTCCATTCGCCCGTCGGCCTTGAGCAAGGCATGGGCGTCCTGACCCGAGGCGAACAGCCGTGCTTCAACGGTCTGCTGCTCTCCTTGTTCATCCGTGTAGACAAACGTGTCGGCGCAGGCGTCACCGGCGCCGAAGTCCGTGCAGATTGCGATCAACAGCAGCGCGAGAACAGGGCGCATGCGAGCCTCTCCGTGCAAATTCGGGGACCGGACATCCTCGATTAGATACACGCAGCGGCGCTGCGGCAACCCGGCAGATGCGAAACCGCAAGCGTGATCGGTGAACGGCAGGGCACGCATTGCGCACTGGCAGAGCCAGTGGCACCCACAGCCGCGTTACTTGTGCGCGTTCGCGAGGCCGAGATCGAGTTCGACGAGCGGGCCGGCGGGCTGCGGTTCGAACTCGGGCTCCGCTTCAGCGTCGATGGGCCGGTTCGGCAGCGCGCCGAACAGCGTCACGCGCGCGGCGGCGAGCAGTCCCTTCCACGACCGGAACGTGGCGTCTACGGCCGACGGCTCGTATCCGCAGTGGACCATGCAGTCGCGGCACTTCGGATTCCCGCTGGAGCGGCCGTACTTCGACCATTCGGTCGAGTCCATCAGTTCCTGGAAGCTAGAGGCGTAGCCTTCCCCGAGCAGGTAACAGGGTTTCTGCCAGCCGAAGACGTTGTAGGCCGGGCTGCCCCACGGAGTACATTCGAGGTCCCAGTTGCCTTTCAGGAACTCGATGAACAGCGGTGACTGGTTGAACTTCCAGCCGCGCTTCGCGCCGTTCAGCATGCGGCGGAAGATGGAGGTCGTCTGGCGGCGATGCAGGAAGTGGTCCTGGTCGGGCGCCTTCTCGTAGCTGTAGCCGGGGGAGAGCATCATGCCTTCCACGCCGAGTTCCATCAGGGTGTCGAACATCTCGTGCATGCGCTCGGGATCGACATTGTTGAACAGCGTGGAGTTGGTGGTGACGCGGTGCCCGCGGGCGATCGCGGCCTTGATGGCGCTGATCGCGACGTCGTAGATCCCCTCCCGGCAGACGGCCAGGTCGTGCTCTTCGCGCGGACCGTCAAGATGGACCGAAAACGACAGGTACTTCGACGGCGTGAAGCGGTCGAGGTTTTTCTCCAGCAGGATCGCATTGGTGCAGAGATAGACGTACTTCTTCCGGGCGACGAGACCGCGGACGATTTCGTCGATCTGCGGATGCAGCAGCGGTTCGCCGCCGGGGATTGAGACGATCGGCGCGCCGCATTCATCGATGGCGCGGAAGCATTCTTCGGGGGACAGGTTCTTCTTGAGGATGTCGGCCGGGAACTGGATCTTGCCGCAGCCGGCGCAGGCCAGATTGCAGCGGAACAGCGGTTCCAGCATCAGCACGAGCGGATAGCGTTCGCGTCCGCTGAGGCGGTTGCCGATGACATACCGCGCGACGGTCCACATCTGGGAAACAGGAACGCCCATCGAAAACCCCGCTTCGCGGAAAGACGAACTCCGAATGCCGAAATCCGCGATGGCCACGGCAATTGACCAGCGGATTCCGTTAATTGGGGGTCATAGCAGGTTTGGCGAATTGTGTCACGGCGACCGCCTCAACGGTGTCGGGGGACGGGGGCGCCACCGAAAATGATGTGGCGTCCGACAGAGGATTTAACAGCGCATTATAGCGACTTCAGATATTCCAGCACGTCCTGTTTTTCCGCTTCCGACAACTCGTCGACAAACGTGTGTCCGGCGGCGCTCTTGGCCGGCAGGCGGGTGTCGAAGTAACGGCGGCGGTCCCAGGGGGCACTTGCCGTCTCCGGCACCTCTTCAAGTTCCGTAACCTCCAGCCCGATCCGCTCCTGGTCGTAGCCGTCTTCGGTTCTCTGCCAGACGGTCGGCCGTGCGGCCGGATGCAGGACGTGCCAGAGCGTCGGCACAGAGCCGTTGTGGAAATACGGGCCCGTTGCCCAGATGCCGTCCAGTGGCGGAGCGACGTAGCCGACGGGATCGACGATCACTTCATCCTCGCCAAAGCGGCTCATCCAGCCGACCTGCATCCAGCGGCGGTGTTCGGGAGTCAGTGCGGTGAGGCGGACCGGATCGGTGCCGATCTGCTCGATCGGGACGGTGCGTTCGGGCCAGGTTTCGTGCTCTCCGTAGGTGCCGTGGCATTCGGCGCAGCGGGTCTCAAAGACGTGCCGTCCGCGTGCGGCACGCCGTTCATCAACGTCGAACGGGTACACCGGCGGCTCAATCGATTCCATCCACGCCAGGACATCGGCATAGTCGGGTTCCCAGCCTGTCAGGGTTTCCCGGTCATTGCGCGGGATCATCATGAACTGCAGCAGGGGTCGCGGCGACTTGGGTGCGAAGCCGTCGATATAGATGTGTGACTTCTTGCGGACGTTCCAGAAGGGGGGCGGGTCCATGTCGTGATGGACGAGCGGGGGGAGGGGCTTGCTGGTGTCAACCGACATGTCCGGGTTGCGGAGCGCCCCGAGGACGATGCCGAACACGACAGAGTTGGTGGTGCCGTTCGTCGTCGAGAGCGGCAGGCCAATGGCCGCCTTGTCGAGATGCGCCAGCGGCTTGAACTGCAGGAGCTTGGCGGCGCGGACTTCCTCGGTCAGGGTTTGCAGGGCGATGTGCGAGTTCGGCAGTCCGGGGATGACCTGGCCGGCGACCTTGCCGCCGTGGCAGGCGAGGCAGTTCATCACCCAGCCGTCGGGAGTATCGACATAACCCAGCGCAGGTCCGTCGGGCGCGGCGGGGTTTTCGACGAGTCCGTAGCGGCTGAAGGCCAGGTCGCGACGCTCGGCGGGTGTCGCTGCGGCGGCCTGTGAGCGCAGCGGTTCGGGCCAGAGCTGCCACAGGTTGTCGAACGTGGTCTGATCGAAGTCGGGTGGAAGATACGGCTTGTGCGTCAGGAACCAGAATCCGCGATCCGGCGGCGCGGGCGCCTGCAAATCGCTGGAGTCGACCGTGTCACCGGCCTGAATCGAGCTGGCAACGACCGCCAGCAGCAGCACGAACAGCAATCGTGTTGAGAACAGGCGGTCCAGCATGATTTCAGGATACGGCGGCTGTCTGACGGTGGGAAGCGCGTGGGCCACGACCGCAGAACCGCAGGCTGCCCCGACTGTTCACCGGCGCAGCACCTAAGTCAGGAACGGTGTACGACCCAGGAAGCGCGCAAAGACCAGGGGAACCGCAATTGGACGCGAATGGACGCAACTCGCCTGTCTGGGGAATGAAGGATCTGAAAACCACAAAGACACGAAGAGCACAAAGCAGGACAAACGGCCCCTTTCTTTGTGCCCTTTGTGTCTTTGTGGTTCAAAACTTCCTTTGTCGGTTTGCCGGTTGACCGTGGTTGGCGGCACGGCGTCGCAACGGTGTTTCCCGATTGCAACGCGAACGCAGGACTCGCACCGCCTGCGACGGGTCGGACGTGCGGGGTCGGATCGGACTATGGAGGGGGGGGGCTCCTCCTTAGAATCGGGAGCGGCGAACTCCGGCAACGAAACGTCCCTCAGGTGCGAGGCGCAACTTGGCTGCTCTGGACTGGCTGATCGAACAGATCAAGTGGCTGATCGGGCTGGCCGATCCGGACAACCTCAAGGCGCTCGTCAATCTCGGCGGCCCGTGGTGGGTCAGCTACCTCGTGCTGACGGCCGTCGTCTTCAGCGAGACGGGCCTGCTGATCGGGTTCTTCCTGCCGGGCGACTCGATGCTGTTCGCCGCCGGGTTTCTCGCCAGCCAGAATGTCTTCAATTACTGGCTGCTCAACCTGTGCCTGTGCACGGCCGCCATTCTGGGGGACGCCGTCAACTACTACTTCGGCCGCAAGACGACCGAGCAGGTCTTCGAGAAGGGGCACTTCCGGTTTATCAAGCAGGACCATTTGCTGGCGGCGCGCGAGTTTTACGAGCGTCACGGGGGGATGGCGATCATCCTGGCGCGGTTCGCGCCGTTCGTGCGGACGTTTACGCCGTACGTCGCGGGTATCGCCCGGATGGATTACCGGCAGTTCGCGTTCTACAACATCATCGGCGGCATTACCTGGGTGCTGTCGATGACGACCGCCGGCTTCTGGCTCGGGCAGATTCCCTGGGTCCAGGACAACTTTGAGAAAGTCGTGCTGACGATCGTGTTCGTCAGCGTGCTGCCGGTGCTGATTGGCGCGGGGAAGACGTGGCTGCAGTCGCGGGCGCGGGCCGAGAGTCGAGAGACGAGAGTGGAGAGCTGACATTGCGAGCGGCGGGGTTCAGCCCCGCCGTCCGAACGGTTGGGCGTCGCGCCGAATTCGCTTACGATGGACGCGCGTGTTGATGTCCCTCACTGTCCGCCGGACGGAATCCGGTGACTCGCCCAACCCGGACTGAAACTGTGTCTGCTCAACTCAGCGATTTTGCGCGTTCCCTCTCCGTCGAGACCGCCTTCACCGTGCTGGCGGTTGCCAAGCAGCTGAAGGCCAAGGGGAAGGACGTCGTCGAACTGGAGATCGGCGACAGCCCGTTTGACAGCACGGCCTCCGCCCGGTCGGCCGGCATTGATGCCATTCAGAAGGGGCACACCCACTACTGCCCGTCCCCCGGACTGCCGGAGTTCCGGCAGGGGGCGGCCGATTTCGTGCGGTCGGAATTCGGCATTCCGGCCGGACCGGAGAACATCGTCGTCGGACCTGGCGCGAAGGTCTTCGAGCAGTTTTTCTGTGAAGCGTTCCTGAACGCGGGAGACGGCGTGCTGGTCTTCAGCCCGTACTTCCCGACGTACATACCGAACATCCAGCGGCGCGGAGCGCGGGCGGTGTTCAGCCCGCTGAAGCAGTCGCGGCAGTTTCGACCCGATGTCGACGCCATCGAGCGGTTCCTCCGCGAGGACAAGGCGCCTAAGGCCATCATGCTCAATTCGCCGCACAACCCGACCGGCGGCGTCACGACAGCGGACGACCTCGCAAAGATCGCCGATGCCGTCCGCGGCAAGAACGTTGCCGTGTTCAGTGACGAGCCGTACTGTCACATGGTGTGGAAAGGAAAGCACGAGTCGCTGTTGGCGCAGCCCGGAATGATGGCGCAGTCGATGGCGGCGTATACGTTCAGCAAGTCGTACAGCATGAGCGGCTGGCGGCTCGGCTTTGCGGTGTCGTCGCCGGAAATCGTCGATGCGATCGGGAAGATGATCAATACGACGCTCTCCTGCACGCCGCCGCTGGTGCAGCTCGCCGGTCTCAACGCACTCAAGCAGGACTCCGCCGAGCGCAATCAGCAGATGCAGCTGTTCCGCGAGAAGGTCGTGCTGCTGGCGGACGGCCTTAACCGGATCGACGGTTTCCGCACGCTCGATCCAGCGGCGACGTTTTACGTGTTCCCGAATGTCGCGCCGATCTGCAATCAGCACAGCATCACCAGTCACGGCCTGGCGCTGTACCTGCTGGAAGGGGCCGACGACAAATTCGGCGTCGCCTGCCTCGGCGGCGAATGCTTCGGCGAAGCGGGCCACGGCTTCCTGCGGTTCAGTTGCGCCGAGCCGAACGACCGGTTGCGACAGGCGCTCGACTTCCTGCCGCAGGCGATCGGCCGCGCCGACCGCATTGCCGCGTATCTGGAGAAGCACCCGCAGTTCCGGTTGCCGCATCCATACGCCCTCGACGCCTGATCGCATCACTTCTCCCCTCTCCCTCCGGGAGAGGCGCCGGGGGTGAGGGCAATCCACCAGCAGCATCGCGCACCAGGACCTCACCGATCAACCGACCTGGGTCTGAGCAGTCCCAGAGTCCGCGAAGTGGGTCAGCTCCACCCCTCCCATTGCGTGCGATCCATTCGAAGTCTCTCCGAGGAATGTCGTCGCCGCAGTTGGAGAGGAGGACGTTTCAATGACATCCTCGGTGAGTTCAGCAACGTGGCGGCGGGTGACGCTGCGTGCCGGGATTGCTGTCTACTGGATGGTGATGTTTCTGGCGACGCATCTGCCGGTGGAGCCGGTGATCGAACGGCTGCCGACATCAGACAAGCATCTGCATTTCGGCGCGTACGCGTTGCTGGGGTTTGCACTGCCGTGGTGGCGTGCTGGCGCGCGCGGTGCCAGGTGGTCGCACGCCTTTGCCCTGTATTTGATCGTGTTGGCGTATGCCGGCTGCGACGAACTGCTGCAGGCGCCGGTGGGGCGCAGTCCCGAATGGGGCGACTGGCTGGCCGATGCCGCCGGCAGCCTGGTGGGACTGGGGATTGGAACGTGGCTGCAGCATCGCTGCGCGCGATCCTGTTCGCTCGCTCACGCCGGAGCAGAATAGGCGCATGTGCCGATTGGCCGTGGTCCGAGGGGCGAAGTACACTGGCGGGGCCGTGAGCCGTTTTGTGCGAGCCGCTCGCCCGGCCCGTTTTGGTCAACGTAGCAGCGTTCCAGCATGGTCAGTTCCGGGTCCAGAATTGCCAGCGACATTGGGGACGTGGCGGAGGAAACCGCGCGGCGGTTGCCGATGCCTCTGGCGCAACTGTTTCGACGTTCCGCCAATTGCAAGACTGTCATCGATGCACACCTGACGGCGTTTTCGCTGGCGGAAGCATCGATCAAGCTGCTGTCCGCTTCGGCGATCGTGCATTTCGCCGAACAACCCACGCACGACCCCGCCTTGGTCGAGTGCCTGCGGAAGCTCGCGCGACCGTCGTTGGGACACTGGTGGGAGTTCGCCCGCCGCCTGATTCCCTCGCTGGCGGAGCGCCACGCCGCGTTTGCACACGTCCGCAGCATGCTGCTGGAGCGCGCTCACAACGACTGTCCGCGCGCTGCGGGGCTGGATGCGGCCATCCTGACCGCACTCGGACGCAAGCCGTCCGGCGGACTGACCATCCGGTTCCGGGATGTCTTCGACCACATCATCGAGTACCGCAACAAGGTCCTGTATCACGCGGCGCCGGCGGCGCTTTCCGGCGACCTGCACGAGCAGATGGCCGGTGCGTTTCAGCGGGGCATGGGAGAGATCCTCGCCAAGGTCGATGTCCTGGCCGGATCGCAATTGATCTACGTGTCCGAAGTTCGCCAGTCGCACGGGCAATGGCTGGTCTCCCGCTTTGACCTGACCGGCGAGAACTCGCGCAAGCAGCCCCCGCTGGAACTGCCTCGCAGCGCCACCGCCACGCTCCCCGACGGCGAACAGCTGTACCTGCAGGATTCGAACGGCCAACTGCGTTCGCTGCATCCGTTTGTCGTGTACGACTCCGAGCAGGAAGAAGTGCTGCTGCTGAACTCACGGCGCGGCAGCGCCAAGAGCGAATATCTGTGCTACACCAGCGGCCGGACCGAAGAGCGGCCCGACATGGGTGAAGAGCAACGGCGGCTCTTCGCGGACGTTCTGGGGATGAACGTCACCACCGAGGAAGTGGACGCCTGGGCCCAGGCGACGCGCATCGAAGAAGGCACAACTCCGGACGAGGATGAAAGCTTGCCGCAGCGGATGCTCGGCGAGTTCGAGCTGATCAGCGAACTTGGCCGGGGCGGCATGGGCATTGTCTACCGTGCCCTGCAGCCCTCGCTGGGGCGCGAAGTCGCGCTCAAAAAACTGGTGCGCACCAGCGGGGGATCGGAGCAGCGGTTCCTCCGCGAAATCCGCGCCCTGGGGCGGGTCGAGCATCAGCATCTCGTCAAGATCCTCACGTCCGGCTCCGTCGGCGAGGACTGGTACTACGCGATGGAACTGGTCGACGGCGTGCCGCTGTCGTCGGTCTGTTCCAAACTGCAGCATGGCGGGTCGGCCATCGCCGATCTCGACTTATCCACCTGGCAGGCCGCACTGTCGACGGCCTGCTCGGATTTCCGCCACCAGGAGAAGCTGCTCAGCAACCATGTGCTGCCGGCGGCGGGAGCGCATGTCCGCCACGCCGAAACGGTCGAAGGTGGCGACCTGCCCACGCGCGTCAAAGCGGGACGGGACTACATCGAGCGGATCGTCACGCTGATGCGGCAGGTCGCCGGGGCGCTTGAGTCCCTGCACGACGCCAACATCATCCATCGCGACGTCAAGCCGGGCAACATCATGGTGTCCGCCGACGGGCAGCGGGCCATGCTGATGGACCTCGGGCTGGCGCAGCTGGCCGACGAGGAGGAAGGCCGGCTCACCCGCACGCGGCAGTTCGTCGGCACACTGCGGTATGCGAGTCCCGAGCAGATTCTGGCGGCCGAGCGGCTCAGCCGCCGCAGCGACGTCTACAGCCTGGGCGCGACGCTGTGGGAGCTGCTCAC
>JAEUIG010000554.1 GCA_016795125.1 Planctomycetaceae bacterium
GATGACATCACTGCGCCGCACCGGAGCGTCGTCGCCGACAAAATAGATTGTCCCATCGCAGCCGTGTTCCAAAACCTGGCAGTAGGCCTCACCGAGATCATCGACATGCACGAGGCTCCAGAAGTTGCCGCCGTCGCCGATGATCCGGTATTGCTTCCGGCGCAGCAGGTCGGCCGTCAATTTGAGGAATCCGCCGGGCCCGTACACGAAGCCGGGACTGATGATCGTCGCCCGCAGTCCTTCCTCGGCGTGCATCGTCTGCAGTTCGTTCACCATGTCCGCATGCCCTTGTGCGAGGCGGCAGGGACGCGGCGGCGCTGCGACATCCAGCCATTCATCCCCGCGGCCCATGTGCGTGAGTGCGCCGCTGGTGTAGATGAACCGCTTGGACTGCGCCAGGCAGGCGCGCGCCAGATTGCGCGTCATCAGGGCGTCGGACTGATGCATCGCATTGATCGTTCGGCGTGACCACCGCCCGCTGAGCGTCTGCTGCGCCGCGTGGATGACGGCGTCGACGCGCGCGACCAGCGGCTCGTAGGAGAGCGGCCGCCACATGTCGCCGACGGCCGCCTCGAACAACGATGGGTCATCCAGGCTTTCGCGCAGTGCAGCGCCCTTGACGATGTTGCGGACCAGCCCCAGGACGTGGTACCCGCGTCGGGTCAAAGCCCTGACGACTCCGGCCCCCACAAAACCGGTGGCGCCCGTGACCAGGATGTTCATACGCGGTGCTCAGTTCGATACGGCGATATTCCTCGCGAAGCGCGCGGCGGCGCATATTCCCGTGGAGCGCAAGTTCGCGGCGAATGCTACAGACCGCCGTCTGCGCAACGTGCCGCAGTGAGCCGGACCGAGGTCGGATGCACACGACTTTGCAGCATCACTTTCCGGAAGCAGCGGCGAGGTATTCGTCCGTGGAAACCAGTGTCGCGTATCCGAATTGCAGGGCGGCCATGAACGCCGCATGCACCTCGGCCGCAGGCACGACCTTGCCGGCGAATTCCTGATCCCGCGTGGCGCAGGCGTCGTGCACGACGACGCAGCTGTAGCCCAGATCGCTGGCGGCACGCACGCCCGCGTCGACGCACATGTGGCTCATCGCTCCGCAGATGACCACTTCCTGCACTCCGTGCCGGTCCAGGAGTTCTCTGAGGTCGGTTTCGCGGAATGAGTTGACATGATGTTTCAAGACGACCGGCTCGCTTCCGACACCCTGCACTTGCGGATGAATCTGCGCGCCGGGGGAACCGGGGGTGAAGAACGGCGCGTCAGGCGTCGGGAACTCGTGGCGGACATGGACGACCAGGTCGCCGTGCTTTCGGGCGGCCGCGAGCACTCTGGCCGCATTCTCGGCGGCCGACTCGATCCCGGTCAGCGGCCACTTTCCACCCGGGAAGTAGTCGTTCTGAATGTCGATCAGCACGAGCGCGCGTTGCGGCATGATCCAGGGTCCGGAGTCGGTGGAGTCGTCGAGTTTGATCAGAACGGCGTAATTGCCAACGGGCCAAGTCTATCCCGGCGACGACGCGACCGCACCTCGCCGGACGCGAGCGCGAGCGCGAGCGAACGTTCTTCAACGAATGCCGCACATTGACGGCCATCCGGTCGGACGACCGTCGCGGCACCGAATTCGTCGGTAACACTTCCTCGCAGTCGTCGCTGTGGATGTCACAAACCGGCAACCCCGCCGGACAAACCACAAAACCTGTGAAAGGCGACTGCCATGTCTGCAAACCTGACTGAGATGCGCGATGTGTCCCACGAGGAACTGCAAACCATCGAGGGCGGCTGGCTCCCTAGCATCTCGGTGAGAAACATCAGGGACCTGATGACGGAACGGGGCGATGCGCCAGGCCAGCAGGAAACCTGGATTGTCAGCCTCAGCCCGTCGCAAAAGCCCTGACCGGGTTTTCAGCAGCGTCGGAATTGCTCAACGGGATGGTCACCCGACGACGCTTCGACAATGATCGCATCGCCCCTGCCAACGGCCTGAACGCGAACGCCTGCCTCGGATCGACGGTCTGTCAGAGCGGGACTCAAACCCCAGTTCATGGGTCCACTGCAGGGCGAAACCCAGCGATCTTCGTCCGGCAGGGAAGTTTGGCAGGCCTCCGAACGGAGAAATCGCCGCCTCGTATTCGAAAGCGCAATAAAAAACCCGGAAACAGCGAGTCCCAGGGGGGCGGAGGACTCAAGCCATTTCCGGGGGCGATTGGCAGTGAAGATCGTGGTGTGTCGGTGTGCTCCTGATGAGGAGAGGGTGCGCCAGCATCCGTGCCGGCGGCCCGCCCGGATTGCGGCGGAGCGAAGTCCGCCGGCAATCGACACGTGTCCTGCTCACTCGTCGTCTTGCGGACATCGATTGAGCGGCGGGAAAATACGGATTCGCCCAAAAGGGGTCAAGACGGGTTCGTGTGAATTCGACGGAACCCATGCGACTGGCAACCCTGATGCGTTTTGGGAACCGACGAACACCGGCCGGCGTGCTACAAACCGCTGGCAATTCGCAGTTTAGCAGTGAGTGAGAATACGCGCCGCGTACGCGCAGATTCTGCCGGTCGAGCGCCGCGGTCGATCAACTGCGGGATTGTGTCCGCAGAATTCACCGCGCCGCCTGGCGTTTCCAGGCGATCACATCGTCCAGGATCGCTCCCAGCGGCATTGACGGCGTGCGGCCGATCGTCTGGCTGAGCCGGCGCACGTCCGGCACGCGACGCTGGATGTCCTCGAAGTCCTCACCGTAGGCCTGCGCATACGGGATATGCTCGATTTTCACCGCCGGATCAACGCGCTCGATGACGGACCGCGCCAGCTCCAGCACGGACGCCGGCTGGTCGCTGCCGATGTTGAAAATCCGACCCTCTGCCGCCGGCGTTTCCATCAGCCGGACCACGCAATCCACCACCTCACGCACGTGCGCATAGCAGCGGACCTGGCTGCCGTCGTCGTACACGACGACCGGGCCGCCGGACAGCGCCTGGTCAACGAATCGCGGGATCACCATCCCGTAGTTCCCAACCTGTCGCGGCCCCACGACATTGAAAAACCGGCCGATGACGACCGGCAATTGGGATTTGCGGTGGTACGCCAGGGCGAGAAACTCGTCGATGGCCTTGGAACAGCCGTAAGCCCAGCGTGGCCGGGACGTCGGGCCGAAGTGCAGGTCGTCGTCCTCGTTCCAGACTTCCTTCCCGTTCTTGCCGTAGACTTCGCTCGTGGACGCCAGAAAAACACGCTGTCCCCCCTGCAGCGCGAACTTCAGCAGCCATTCCGTGGGATAGATGTTGGTCTCGATTGTCCGCACGGGGTCTTCCGCTACCAGCTTGACCCCGACCGCTGCGGCCAGGTGATAGATCACCTCGGCCCCCTGCAGCGCGTTCGCCAGCACCAGCGGATCGGTGATCGAGCCGGAGACGATCTGCAGCCTCGGGTGCGATGCCAGCGGGTCGAGATTGTCGCGGCGGCCGGTGGAGAAGTCGTCGAGGACCGTCACCTCGTGCCCGTCGGCGAGCAGGCGTTCGACGAGATGGCTGCCGATGAAACCCGCTCCTCCGGTGACAACACAGCGCGACATGCGGCTTTCCTGGCGCAGTTGGAACAGAAGGGAAAAACAGGAGGTAACGGAGAAAACAGAGGAGGTGCGATCAGCTGTCAGCCACGACTGCACATGAGGCGAGAATCGAGTTGAGGGTTCTGAGACGAATACATCTCGTACTTCTCCGTTCCCTCTGTTGCCTCCTGCTCTTACCTTTTTCTGACGAGGCTGCAGCGGACTACTTCCGGCCGTAGACTTCGGCCGGGTTGAAGACGCGGTCTCCTTCGACCGTCACTGTACCCGATGCGGGGTGCACACGGCGGAAAAAGCAGCTCTTGTAACCTTCGTGGCAGGCGGCGCCGCCGATCTGGTCGACTTTGAGCAGGATCGTGTCTCCGTCGCAGTCAAAATAGATCGACTGCAGAACCTGCACGTTGCCGCTCTCCTCGCCCTTACGCCATAACTTCTTGCGGCTGCGGGAGTAATAGCAGACCTTGCCGGTGCGGAGGGTTTCGTCGTACGCCTCGCGGTTCATCCAGGCCATCATCAGGACGTCGCCCGTTTTTGAGCATTGGGCAATGGCGGGGATCAGCTCGGCCTTCGAGAAGTCAGGACCATTCAGTTCAGCGGACATTGGGCTTTCTCTTACGGTGTTTTTCCGGCATCAGGTTAACGACTTCTGGGAACGCTCTCCAGCGGCAGGGGTTCGGGTTGCAGGCAGCAGAACACTGAGGCACAGAGAACACAGAGGCCGGCTGTGAGCGGAAATCGTCACTGCGACCTCTGTGCCTCTGTGTTTCAACGTCTTCGACATCGGGGACAACGACGCCGCCTTTCGGCCCGGAGCGGATTGTGTCCGGCGGGAGCCTGGCCCGCGGGAATTCGCTTCCAACGCCTTTCCCGATGCTCTAACATCGCGCCGCAAAACTCCATTTTCAACATCGGAACCGGAGAGGACAGAACGCTTTACCATGGCACAGCAGATCGCAACGAACGTCACCTGGCATGATCACAAGGTCGCCAGCGCCGACCGCCAGAAACTGAACGGACACAAGGGCGCCGTCCTGTGGTTCACGGGCCTGAGCGCGTGCGGCAAAAGCACGATCGCCAATACGGTGGATCACATCCTGAACCAGATGGGCAAACACACCTATCTGCTGGATGGCGACAACATCCGCATGGGACTGAACAAGAACCTCGGCTTCTCGGCGGACGACCGTGCGGAGAATATCCGCCGCATCGGTGAAGTGGGCAAGCTGTTCGCCGACGCCGGCGTCATCACTTCGACGGCCTTTATTTCGCCGTACCGCAAGGACCGCGACGCCGTCCGGGCTCTGCTGCCCGCGGGACAGTTCATCGAAGTCTATGTCGACGCCTCGCTCGAAACCTGCGAGAAGCGCGACCCGAAGGGCCTCTACAAGAAGGCCCGCGCCGGCGAGATCAAGGGCTTCACCGGCATTGACGACCCGTACGAAGCGCCGGAAAAGCCGGAGCTCGTGCTCGATTCCAACACCAAGGGGATCGATGAGCTCGCCAGGGAAGTCGTAGCGTACCTGGAGTCGAAGGGCGTTCTGAGCCTGTAGTTTTTAACGATTGTCATCGTCACATGAGCCACGGGGTTTAATCCCGTGGCTCAATGTGCGCGCCGATCACGCTTGCGGTTTCGTAACTACCCTTCCGGCCCGTAATACTCGTCGACCGGAACGTTCGCTTCCGCGCGAACGCGCGCCGCCAGCACGTCGACTTCCGCGTGCGTCAGCGGCGCGACGAACGACTCGGCCGGCTGCCGCGCCACCGTGTAGACCTGCACGAGCTTGAGCCGGCCCCCGGCAGCCTGGATTTCGTTGAGCCGGTCGATGAACGCAGTGATCTCGGCGTCCGGCGGCGGGTCGCCATGAATCCGCATGAACAGGCTCTGGATGACCAGCGGCCGGACCCGCGCCGCGGCCGTGATGTTGTCCAGTACCTGCCGAAACGGGATTTTGGTCCGCTCGACGAGCTGGAAGTATGCGTCAGTTCCCGCCTCCAGCTTGGCCCAGACCTCGCCATTGTTCGCGTCCATCACGGCGAGTCCACGCTGGACCACCGGGCGGTGAAACATGCTGGCGTTCGTGATCAGCACGAGCTTGACGCCGTCGAGGCCGCGGTCGCGTTTGAGCTGGGCGACCTGCTCCATGATCGCATCGAAATTGCGAAACGTCGTCGGTTCGCCGTCCCCGGAGAACGCGATGTCATTGAGCCGCCGCAACTCGGCTGGCACGTCGTGAAACTGTGGATCGCTCCAGATCTCGCCGCTGGCGACGAAGTCCAGCATCTCGGCCAGTTCCTGCAGCAGCCGGTCGGTCTCGACGAACCGCGTCTCCGCTTCGCTGCGCCGGTTCACCTGGCAATAGATGCAGTCGAAGTTGCAGACCTTGTCGGGATTGAGATTCACCCCGATGGAAATCCCGCGGCTCCGGCGCGACAGCACCGGGTAGACGAACTTGTTCTGTTCGTACCTGCGCGAGTGCTGGGCGTGCTGCGGGAGCATGACGGACTGGCTTCGATGGTGAAACGGACGGTCGGCGCGTCGGCGCCGTCCGTCGGCTTCACCTGAAATTCTACGCCCGCCGGTCGCCGTCGTCGCCGGAATTCAATGACCGTGCGAATCGTGGCCCCCATGGCCATGGTCGTCGTGGCCATGGCCATGATCGCCGTGCCCGTGGTCGTCCTCGATCGGCTCGACAAAATGCAGATACCGGTCGACGGCTCCGGAGAGCTGGACCGAACCGCACAGCAGCATGATCACCAGCAGGCCGGTGACGTACATCAGCTTGCCGACGAAATTGCTGACGGTCAGGCCGAGCAGGTGATGGAAGCCTCCTTCCGGCGGCGCCACGATGCCCCAGACGAGAATCGTGATGACGGCGATCAGCACGACGCCGATCCAGCCGCGGGCCAGCAGCACCTCTCGCAACTTCACCCCGTTGACGGCCAGGGTCCAGAACGCAATCCACGCGATCAGCGGCCACCACGGGACGATCGATTGCCCCAACGCGGCCAGCACCTGCAGCAGTGCTTCCAGCAGATTCAGCAGAGATTCAAAAAGTCCCATGAGCCAGCGCCTGTCTGAGTTGGAATTCGGCTGCCATTGATAGCAGGCGATGCCGCAAAACCGCAAGCGTGGTGCGGCGTCTGACTCGCTGGTCCCTGTCCCCTGGTCCCAGTGGGACGCTCACCAGTGCATGACGAAGCCGCCGTCGACATTGATGGTCTGGCCGGTCACCTGGTGTGCCCGGGCGGAGGAGAGGAACACCACCATGTCGGCGATGTCGGCCGGGGCCTGCCAGC
This sequence comes from Planctomycetaceae bacterium, assembly GCA_016795125.1. GTDB lineage: Bacteria > Planctomycetota > Planctomycetia > Planctomycetales > Planctomycetaceae > JAEUIG01. The sequence continues at coordinate 6,866 of JAEUIG010000554.1, forward strand.
GGCCGAGGGGAACGATCCGCTGAATCTTGTCGCCCGCCCACTCCGGATAGGACCGGCGGAGTTCGGGCGGCTGCTGGTCGTGCCAGGCCCGCCAGACCGACTCGTTCAGGCGCGTTTCGACCATGCCCGGACACACGGTGTTGACGCGGACGCCATGCGGCGCCAGGTCTTTGGCGAGGCACTGGGCAAAATTGATGTTGGCCGCCTTCGCTGCGCTATAAGGAGGGTCGGTCTGCGAGCCGATCTGTCCAGCGACCGAGGCGATGTAGACCTGCGTCCCTGAGCGCCGCTCGATCATGGCCGGCGAGACGGCATGGGCGACATGCACCATGCCCTGGATGTTCACGTCCAGCACACGCGGCCAGTCCTGCGGCGACAGATTGGTAAACGGAAACCCGTACTTGCCCGAACCAATGGCCGCCGCGTGAACCAGGTGGTCAATTGGTCCCAGCTGCGCAGCCGTTGACTGAACGGCGTCTGCCACCGCATTCTCGCTGGTGATGTCGACCACGATGCCGACCGCCCGACCGCTCGTACCACGGCACAATTCTTCCGCGACGACGGCGACCGACTCGTCGCGGTCCCAGAGTGCGACGACGGCTCCTTCCTTGAGGAAGGCCGCGGCGCAGGCGCGGCCGATTCCGGCAGCACCTCCGGTGATCGCGGCAATATGTCCGTTGAGATCGAGGTCCATCGAAGTATCCGTAGGGTGGACTTTGCCCACCAGCAGTCAATGAGCGGCGGGGTCGAACCACGCCGCTCGTCGGCGATTCCCCATGCGATTGAACCTGGGCACAGCCCGCCCGACGCGCAACTGTCTCAAATCATTGCGGATGCGTGCAAGTCAGCGGATTTTGCCGGAACAGCGTCCCGCATTGCCGGCACGATCATTTCCCGCGAAACAATCCGAAAAGCTTATCCAATCGGAGATTCCCGACCGATAAAAAGCACAACGTGTCGTCATTCGACCGATTTCACGCCGGTCTTGCCGGCTCGGGTCCATCCACAAGCCGGTGGCCCGGCGAACCGCGAAACTTAAGGAGTGAGTTTCATGCGACTGCCACGTAAGTGGGTCCTGAGCCTGGGGCTGATGGCGGCCGCTCCCGGCGCTGCATTTGCCGGACCGCTCGACTTCCTTAAGCCCGACCAGCCGGCAACGACCGCCGGAGCGCCGCAGAGCAATCAGCAGCTTGCTGAAGCGGTGAAGTCGGCTCTCGAACGGGCCCATCTCAAGGGCAAGGACATCGCCATCGAAGTCAAAGGCGGCGTTGTCAAACTCGAAGGCCAGATCGCGGACTCTCAGCAGAAGGCGGCCGCCGGTCGCATCATCATGAGCGTCCCCGGCATCCAGACGGTGGATAACCGCCTGGTGGTGATGGAAACCGCGGGTGCACCGCGGGCCATGCCGCAGGAGCCGGCCGTTCAGCAGGCCGGATTCGACGGCTCCAGCCGTGGCGGAGTTCGCCCGGTGAGCAATGAAGTCCTGCCGACCTCTGCGGGCATTCCGCAGTCGAACGAGCAGGTTGCCCGCGACATCGCCGGCGCCCTCGCCGGATCGGGCCTGCAGGGCTACGACATCGAAGTCCGCTACAAGGGCGGTGTCGCCGCTCTGGTGGGCGAAGTCGGCAGCGCTCAGGAAGCCCAGGTCGCCCAGCAGGCGGCCCAGAGCGTTCCGGGCGTCAACCAGGTACTCAACAACCTGACCGTCAACGGACAGCCGGCGGCGGCTCAGGGACAGATGGGACCGGGCGGGCCGCAGGGTGGATATCCGGCGATGCCTGTCGGGTTCCCCGGCCAGCAGCCCGGAGGCTATCCGGCGCCGCAGGGCTATCCCATGCAGCCGGCCGGATACCAGGGACCTGGTGGTCCTCCGATGGGACCGGGCGTGCCTCCCGGACCGACGCCGACCGCCGGACATCTCGTCCACAACGCTCCGAGTGTTCCCGAGTACGCCTGGCCGTCGTACGCCCCGTACGACAACTACTCGCAGGTCAGCTATCCGAGCTCCTACGACGCCAGCGCCTGGCCGTACATCGGACCGTTCTATCCGTACCCGCAGGTGCCGATGGAATGGCGTTCGGCCCAGCTCGAATGGGATGACGGCCACTGGCAGCTCAAGTTCCACAGCCGCACCGACAAGTGGTGGTGGTTCCTCGATCCGCACAACTGGCAGTAGTCGCGGCAGAGGTTGAATGACAAGACATGTTCGCCGCCCTCGCAGCTTGCTGCGAGGGCGGTGTTGTTTGGTGAGGAGGTTGGCTGGTGAGCGGTGAGTGGTGGGCATTCACAATCCCACATGACAACTCACCGCCTACCAGGCACTCTCCGGGCTGCAAGCCCAGTCTCAGCGGAACAACCGCTGAAATCGGTAAAAGCGGATTATTTTCACAAGTGTGACGTTGCGACGGATCGATAAGAACCGTGTCCGAAAGCGCAGCGGCGCACGTGACCGAACACCAGGGCCAGATGGATCGGCCTCGCCCGGCGATAACGGGCCACGCACTTGGAGATCACCGGATGATCAAGCTTTTCAAGCAAGCCTGCCTGATTGCGGCCCTGGCCGTATGCACGGTTCCCAACAGCGGGTGCCGCATGGCGTACTGGTTCGCCAAGGATGCCTTTATCCTGTCGAGCTTCTGGGGCACGACGCCGCTGATCCCGGTTTCTCCCTACATGAGCCAGCAGGTTGAGGACGTGTACTGGGAAGAAGAACGGTACGACGGCGTGCCGATTCTCGATCCGGTCGACGGCGAGAACGCGCCGCTGTTCTGCCTCGATCCGCCGAGCGCCGATGAAGTCATGCGGACCCTGCCGGACAGCACTTCGGGCGGGTTCTCGTTTGTCGCGGAAACCAACCGCAACAACGTCCGCATGGTGGTCGAGCAGATGGTCGATCGGCTCGACGAGTGCCGGTTCATCCCGCTGGTTGGCCCGGCCCGCCTCCATCACTGCCACTACAAGTGCACGGTCTACTTCACCGAAACGAAGCGGTCCTACTGGCCGGTGCCCTTCACCACCAACGATCAGCGTGAGGAAGTGGTCTACATCGACCACGACCACTACATCCGCTGTGCGGGACCGGTGACCGAATAACGGAACAGAGAAACATAAACGCCCGGCAGCACAACGTGCTGCCGGGCGTTTTTTCGTTGGGGTCGAGACAAGAAGTACTAGCCGCGACCGTCA
>JAEUIG010000556.1 GCA_016795125.1 Planctomycetaceae bacterium
GAAGACCTGCTGCTCCGAAACGACTTCCTCGAAGTCGCACTCAGCGAGGTGACTGGCGGCATCGGGCAGATTCGGACGTACCAGCGTGGCGGCAACCGGATCAGCCAGCAGATTGCGTATCGCTTCCCGCGCGAGCGGACGATCACCGTGGGCGAGGGGGAAGAGGCCGAGACCTACAAGTCGTACTACTCGGAGATGCTGATGCGGTCCGCCCGCGTGCTGAGCGCCGGGCCGGCGGTTGGCGAGATCGAAACGTCCGGCGTCATCGTTGACCAGCATCAGAAGAAGCGGCTGGCCGACTACCGTCAGGTGACGCGCGTCGTCCGGGGCCGTCCGTTTGTCGAAGTCGACCTGGAACTCGACCTCGACACGGTCCCCGACGGTGATCCATGGACGAACTACTATGCCGCCCGGTTTGCGTGGAAATACGAGACGGTCGCGCTGTCCGGTTCGTTGCATCACGGCGCGCACCCGATCAACACCGACCGTATCGAAGCGCCGCAGTTCATCGAACTGGCGGACGAAGGTTCACGGACGACGATCCTCCCCTGCGGCCTGCCGTATCACCGCAAGACCGGCCCGCGCATGCTTGATACGCTGCTCGTCGTCGCCGGCGAGACCCGCCGCCGATTCCGTTTCGCCATCGCCGTCGATCAGCCGTATCCCATCCAGTCGGCCCTCGACGTTGCCGCTCCGTCGCTGGCGATCCCCACCGCCGGTTCCCCGCCCGGCGGTGCGACCACCGGCTGGCTGTTCCACCTGTCTGCCGGCAACGTCCAGCTCGCGAGACTGCTGCCTCTGTTTCCGTGCGAAACCGCCAGCGGGGTAGGGGAGGGCGCGCCCCGGGAGCGCGAGGCTCCCGCCGAGCCGCTGAGTCTATCGGCCGCCCAATCCGAATCGGCTCGGCAGGAGCCTCGCCCTCCCAGCTCGCCACCCCGCCAGGGCTGCATCGTCCGACTCGTCGAAACCGAAGGCCGCCGCAAGACCGCCTGGCTCCGCTGCTTTCGCACCCCCACCGCGGCCCGTCAAGTTGACTTCCACGGCCAGACGATCAACAAGCTCGCCCTCGAAGGAGACGGCGTCAGAGTGGACGTGCGACCGTACGAAGTGTGTGATGTGGAGGTACTGTGGTAAGGGGCAGAGGGGCAAAGGAGCAAAGGGACAAATTAAGGGCAATGACCGACGTCTTGCTACGGCTGCAGCAATGGTACGCCGAACATTGCGACGGCGATTGGGAGCACACTTCTGGAATCACGATAACGACACTCGACAACCCAGGATGGTGGGTGAAGATCAACCTTGCCGGGACGAACCTGCGAACCCGCAATTTCGACCGAGTGACAGACCCCGTCGACGCCGCCGAGCTTCAAGAAGCACACGTCCGCTGGATGACCTGCTACGTCGAGGACGAAACATGGCATGGGGCAGGCGATGAGACAAAGCTCGCAATGATTCTCGAAACTTTCCTGGCATGGTCTGCTGGAGATGCCGGAGGTTAGTGAGAAGGTCCGAAGGGCCTCTTGCCTTCACACTTTCGCACTTGCATACCTTCGCACGTCTCTGTCGATCAACCCTCAACCATAAACCATCAACCTTCCTCCCCCGTGTGGCCTGACTCCTCCGCAACCGATCGACTTCTCCAGGACGCTGCCGGCGGGAATCCCGCCGCTGCCAGTGATCTGCTGGAGCAGCATCGCGCTGCCCTGCGGCGGATGATCGCGGTGCGGCTGGATCGCGGTGTTGCGCGGCGGATCGATGCCAGCGACGTGGTGCAGGATGTCCTGCTGGAGGCCAGCAAGCGGCTGGCCGATTATCTGCAGGACCCGCGGATGCCGTTTCACTTGTGGCTGCGGCACCTGGCGCTCGACCGGATGATCGATCTGCACCGCCGGCACCACGCGCAGCGGCGCGATGTCGGCCGCGAGCGGGCGCTGCAGGCCGGCTCGCTCAGCGGGAAGTCGTCGCTGGACCTCGCCGCGCAGCTTCAGGACCAGGAACTGACGCCGGCGGCGGCGGCTATTCGGAAGGAACTCGCCGGACGATTTCTCGCGGCGCTCGACGATATGGACGAGCCGGACCGCGAGATCATCCTGCTGCGTCACGTCGAGCAGCTCGGCAACAGCGAAGCGGCCGAAGCGCTGGGTCTCGCGCCGGCAGCGGCCGGAATGCGGTACCTGCGCGCATTGCGGCGCTTGAGGACGATGCTGGGTGAGCCGCCTTCGGCAGGATAGTCATGACGATAGCTCCGAAGGAGCGACACGTCATAGCCCCGAAAGGGGCGGCACTGCAAGCTGACACTGTCGCCCCCTTTGGGGGCTTCGCCCACATCGAGGTGATCGGTTCCGTGGGCTGACGCCCACGGCTCCATCGTGCCGCCTCTTCGAGGCTCGGGTGCAAGTGACGTGCTGCGAATGCGTTCCGTCGGCTTTCAGGATTCTCCCTGATTCCCTTCGAATCGTGTCGAAACGTACAGTCGCTCGTCGACACCTCTCTGAAAGGCGGGTCGATCACACTTCTCCAGAATCAGGAGCGACAACCATGCGACGGCAATTACTGACGGGCGGACTGTTGTGTCTCTGCGTTTCGGTGTTTGCGACTGCGGACGACAAGCATCACCATGCGCCGGCCACGACCAACGCCGGGTTCGAGAAACTGAAAGGTCTTGTCGGCACCTGGGTCGCCGCTGACGAGAACGGCGATCCCACGGAGCAGGTGGTCTCCGTGGTGAAGCTGACGGCCGGCGGCAGCGCGATTCACGACACGCTGTTCCCAGGCGGCGAGATGGAGATGATCTCGATCTACACCCCGGACGGCGACGACGTGACGATGACGCACTACTGCATGCTGGGCAACCAGCCGCGCATGAAGGCCGACGCGAAGGCTGCCGGCAACACGTTCAACTTCGAGTTCGACGGCGGCACGAACCTCGACCCGGCGAAGGACGCCCACATGCACGCCGCGAAACTGACCATCGTCGACGCCAATCACCTCGAAGTCGAAGGCATCGGCTGGGTGGACGGCAAGCCGTCCGCCGAGATGTGCAACGGGATGAAGCTGGTTCGCAAGGAATAGGCGGGCACGACCGACACGGGTGGCCGGGGCTGGACCGCAGGGAAGCCCCGGTTCACCGACGCCTTGTCGTCGCAGTTCGCGACCAGGCGAGCGAGTTCTGCTACTGCACCTGCAGGACTTCAATGGTGAAGTGCAGCGTCGCGTTGGGGGGAATCGCTCCCGGGGCGCCCCGTTCGCCGTAGCCGAGATGCGGGGGGATCTCGAGTTCGATCATCCCCCCTTCTTCGGCGTAGGTGAGGCCTTCCAGCCAGCCGTCGATGACGCCGCCCGCCATGTTGACCGGGAACGGCTCGCGGCCGTAAGACTGGTCGAAGGGATCGTTGGGATCGGTGAGCCACCCCTTATAATTCACGACCGCAGTGCTGGAGCGCGTCGGCTTGGGGCCGGTCCCTTTGCGGAGGATCCGGTACTTGAGACCGGACGATGTCGCCGTGAACTCGGCCGGCGCGTCGGCATCCGGGGCTCCGGGGCCGGAGGCTTCGGCTGTTTTCAGTTCAGGGGCAGTCGGCATGTTGGCTTCCGTCGAGTCGTTCACCTGGGGAGCCTTGCCGCAGCCGGTAAACTGGCTGGTCGCCAGAGCAGCGACGGCAAGCCCGATCAGTTCGCGACGATTCATGAATTCTGGTCCGATGATTTGTTGCGTAATTCGACGGCAGTGTTGACGCATTTGTGCTGCGTCGCCAGTCGTCGGGGTATTGAATCGCGATTTTCTGTGCGTGTCTTCGCGACTTTGCGGCCCGGTGTCAAACCTGCGTCACTACGCGACGGCTCTTTCCGTTTGGGCCGTCGTCGGCAGCCGCAGCCGGAACGTCGAGCCTTGCCCCTTGCCGGCGCTGGTCGCTTCCAGAGCGCCGTCATGGTCCCGGATGATCCGCTGGCTGATCGACAGCCCCAGTCCGGTCCCCTTGCCGACTTCTTTGGTCGTGAAGAACGGCTCGAACAGGTGCTTGAGCACGTCCGGTGACATGCCGCAGCCGTTGTCGGTGAAAGACAACTCCACCTGGTCCGGACGCTCGGTGATGGAGATGTCCAGCTTGCCGTCGGCGCCGGTTGATTCCAGCGCGTTCGCGACGAGGTTGAGGACCACCTGCTTGATCTCCGGTCCATTGACCCACGCGTAGGCCGGTGCTTCGCGGTGGACATTGATCTTCCGGTCCCGGAACCGGCCGAGGTGTCGCATCATGCCGACGACGTCCCGGACAATGGCCGTCACGTCGTACAGGTTGCGCTCGCCTTCCTGGCCGCGGGCAAAGTCGAGCAGCTTTTCCGTGATCTGCCGGCACCGCTGCGCTTCCTCCTGCATCATGCGGAGGTAGTCGCGGACTTCCGCGGCATCGTCGGCGGCGGCGAGTGGCAGCCATTCCTGGAGCCTGTACTCGAGCGACTCCGCCGCCATCGCGATGGCGGACAGCGGATTGTTGATCTCGTGCGCGACGCCGGCGGAGAGGAACCCCAGCCCGGCGAGGCGTTCGGAGCGGATGAGCTGCTGCACCCGGTCGCGAACCTGGCGGTCGAGGTCGGACTTGATCGCCTGGAACCGCTCGGTCATCTGGTTGAAGTCCTGCGCCAGCTCCGTCATTTCGTCGCCGGTGTTGCTGCTGAGGCGATAGTCGAAGTCGCCTTCGGCAATCCGCCGCGCGCCCAGATGCAGGTCGCGAATCGGGCGGATCACCCAGCGGATGGCGCAGTGGACGAGATTGAGCAACAGGGCGAGCGTCGCCGCGCCGGCGATCCAGACCAAGCTCCGATGCCAACGGTAGTTGATCTGCGCCTGCGCGAGCCGGCCCAGCAGTTCCTTGGACGGATCGGGGAGGGACTGGGCCTTGTCGAAGGCTTCTTGCGCGTACTTGGAGACCTGCAGCGCGTAGTCGTCGCGTCGGCGCTCCCAGTCATCGGCGGCCAGCGTTTCCTCGATCGCATCCAGATCGTTGTCGATCTTAAGCAATCCTGAGCGATAGACCCGGGCCTCCTGCTCGCGAACGTTGGCAGAGTACGGCGGCTTGTTGAGCTTCGCTTGAAACTCCGCAACGCCGCTGCGCACCAAGGCCAGTGCCTGCTCGAGCGCAGCACGCTGGTCGCGGGCGAAATCGGCCTCTTCCTGTGCAATGCCGGAGTGTGGATGCTCCAGCAGCAACGGACGGAACAGTCTCCCTATTGCCGCTGTAAGATCGCTGCTTCGCGGCGCCGTTACGAGACCTTCTTCGATGTCCCGGACAAGGCGGCCATACGAATACACGCCGGAAATGCTGCTGGCCGCAAGCGTGCCGAGCATCAGCAGCACCAGCCACAGACCGACGATCATTTTCCGGCGGATCGAGCGCTGTTGGCGCACGGAGACCTCCCTGCCTGCCCGCGTTTCAAGCGGCGGAAGTCTATCGGGATCGGAGAATCGGGGCAAGAAGAGGTCAGAGGTCAGAGGTCAGAGGTCGGACTGGTACATCGCGTTCACCGATCACGCTGGCGGTTTCGCAACGCACGGGAAACTCCGATTCTGCCGCCCGCACCGCCAGACTTCCGCGAACCACGGCCACTCCCC
>JAEUIG010000572.1 GCA_016795125.1 Planctomycetaceae bacterium
GACAGTTCTGCGGCGGCAATCGCCTGCCAGGGTCTGATCCGGCTCGGTCGACTCCTCCTGGGAGTGAAGGCAAACGCCATAGGAGGTGCGTCACAGACCGAACAAATCAACCGCGGAGTTCGGGGACAGAAATATTGGGACGCCGGACTGTCGGTGCTGCGGAACCTGCTGCGTGAGCCCTACCTGTCGGATGATCCACAGCATCAGGGGTTGCTGCTGCACTCGGTCTATCACCGACCGAATGGCTGGGACCACGTCCCCGAAGGTCGCAGGATATCGTGTGGCGAATCCTGCATGTGGGGGGATTACCATTTGCGCGAGGCAGCTCTGTATGTGCACCGCCTTGCACAGTGCAAGAATTACACGTTTTTCGAGCCCGCGCCGAAACGGGAATTCAAGTTGGCCAAGGGAATGACGGATTGACCGAATGTCGAAAGCAGAAAAGGTCGCGCTGATCACCGGCGGAGCCCGCGGCATCGGACTCGGCATTGCCAGGCATCTCGCCGCTGCAGGTTGCGACCTCGCCATCAACGGCGTACGCGACGCCGCCGATGTCGCCGACTCACTCGCCGAACTGCGGCAGTCGGGCCGTGATGTCCTCTATTGCCAGGGAGACATCGGACGCGCCGACGACCGCGCACACATTGTCGCTCAAGTCCGCTCCCACTTCGGCCGCTTGCAGTTTCTCGTGAACAACGCCGGCATCACCTCCCCCGGACGCAAGGACCTGCTCGACGCCGAAGAAGCCGGCTGGGACCGCGTGTTCGACACCAACCTCAAGGGGCCGTTCTTTCTCACGCAACTCGCCGCCCGCTGGATGATCGAACAGCGCACCGCCGATCCGCAGTTCCGCGGAGTGGTCATCAACGTCTCGTCAGTCTCCGCCGAGATCATCTCGCTCAACCGCGGCGACTACTGCCTCACCAAGGCGGCGACCGGCATGGCAACGAAGCTCTGGGCCGCACGGCTGGCGGAGCACGCCATTGAAGTCTACGAAATCCAGCCCGGAGTCATCCGCAGCGACATGACCGCCCCGGTCACGGAAAAATACGACCGCCTCATCGCCGGCGGACTGACCCTCCAGCCCCGCTGGGGCGAAGCCGACGACGTCGGCCGCGCCGCCGCCATGCTCGTCCGCGGCGACCTCCCCTATGCCACCGGCCAGGTCCTCAAAATCGACGGCGGCATGACGATCCGCCAGATGTAGGATCGTCATTCCCTTAGTATTCGTCAGGAAATCGACACCAAGCCACGGAGACACCGAGACGCACGGAGAGGAACTCGCATTGAATCGATCAATGGTTGCCAGACCGGAATTCAATCACGGATCTGCTGCAACCGGCGCCGTGGCTGGCCAAGGCCTTGCATTCTCTTTGTGCGTCTTTGTGGCTTTGCGACTTTGTGTCGAACCTTGGGTCTGAAAGCGAGTCGGAATTCTTTCGGAATTCTGCGATCACCCGCCGCTGACCGGCGGAAAGCACGCCACGTCCGCCCCGGGGGGCACCGCCGCATCGTCCGCTGCGTAGTCGCTGCCGATCGCCACATGCAGCGAAGCCGCCAGCGGCTGCAGCTGCGGCCGAGCATGCAGGAGCGCCGTGCGCACATCGGCCACGGTCGCCCCTTCCGGCAATTCCAGTTCGATGACCGGTCCGCCCGCCAGATCGCGGGCTCGCGCGAACAGCCGTACGGCAATTCTCATGTCACCACCAGTCGCCGGCGGCTCGGCTTGAGCCGGTCCCGCAGTTCGGGCATCAGTCCGTAGGCGAGCGCCATCAGCTTCAGCGGATGCACGGTCGGAGTCGGCGTCCCCTGTTCCATCTGCAGTTTGCAGCTGCTGCATTCCGTGCAGCCGATTGCCAGGTCCGGCTCCGCCATGCGGCGGATCAGCGCCTCGCCCATCTTCAGCGACGTCTCGAAGTTCTCCCGCGTGAGTCCAAACGCCCCCGCCATCCCCGAGCAGCCGCGCTCGATGCGGTTCACCGACAACCCGGGAATCAGCGACAGCAATTGCGTGAAACCCGATTCCCGCGACAGCGCCGCCACATGGCACGGCAGGTGATAGCCGGCCGACAGCGTCAACGGCTGGAAATCGGTCCGGAGCTTGCCGTCGGCGTGCAGCTGCCTCAGGAACTCGCCCGCCTCGACCACCTGCCCGGCGATCAGTTCGATATCGGGATGGTCGAGGATCAGCGGATATTCCTCACGCAGACAGATCGCCGCCGAAGGCTCGGTGCACACGATCGTATGCCCGTCGCGCGCCAGCTCCGACAGCACGCGCACGTTATGCTGCGCCAGCTTGCGCGCCGCCCCCAGGTCGCCGGCGCAGATCATCGCCATTCCGGACGACGCCTGTTCCAGCGGAACATGCACCGGCACGCCGTTGTGCTTGAGCACCGCCAGTAGCGCGTGCCCGAGCTGCGGATCGTGATGGTTCACGTACCCATCAGCGAAATAGACGACCGACTTGGGCGTGCGGCTGACGTTCCCCGGATCGGTGTACTCCTCGCCGAGCGTGCTGAGGAACGCGCGCCGGGCAAACGCCGGCAATTTCCGCCCCCGCGCGATCCCCAGGAACCGTTCAATGAGCCAGCGCGCCGCCGGATTGTTGATCGCACGGTTCGCCAGCGGTGCGACGGTGCATCCGAGACGTCCCCACGAATGCGCCCGCGCCAGGAACCAGTCGGTGCGGCTGAGCCCATTCGCTGCCACGTAGCCCGCCTTGGCCTCGATCATCAGGTGCGGAATGTCGACATTCGACGGGCACTCGTCGCGGCACTGCTTGCAGTTGAAGCACAGCGACGCCAGACGCTTCATGCTGTCGGACGACATCTCGCGGAAGTCCAGCGTTCCGCCCGCGAAGCCACGCATGGCGTTCGCCTTGGCGCGCGGACTCGCTTCCTCGACCGCATCGACGCGGAAAAACGGGCACATCCGCAGCCCGGGTTCCGTGGACCGGCACGACCCGCATCCGTTGCACTGCACGGCCGTTTCGCTCAGCGACGCGTTCTGCCACCGGAGCTGCAGCGGGACCGTCGACGCATCCGCCACCTCGACGGGCCGGAAGTGCCGGATCGTCGTATGCGGGTCGTCGCTGATGATCTTGCCCGGATTCAGCAGGTTCTGAGGATCGAAGACGTCCTTCACCTGTTGAAACACGCGATACAGCGGCCCGTACTGCGAGCGGATGAATGCCGTTCGCGACAACCCGTCTCCTTTCTCGCCGCTGATGCTGCCGCCGACCGAGAACACCACTTCGTACAGGTCGCGGGCAATCGCTTCGATGCGGTCGGCATCCTGCTCGCCCGGCAACGGCAGAAACGGACGCAGGTGCACCTGGCCCGACGCCGCGTGGGCGTACAGCGACGCCGTGAGCTGATGCCGCTGCATCACCCGCTGTGCCCGCACCAGGAAATCGTGCAGCGCCTCCGGCGGAACGGCAATGTCTTCCACCAGCGGAACAGGCCGCGCACCGCTCTTCAACCGCGCCAGCAGCGGCACGACGCGCCGCGGCAGCGACCACAAGAACTCGATTCCCACGTCGTCAAACGCCTGCTGCGCGACGATGACCTGCGACTCCTGCGCGCGGGCCGCCTCAACGATCATCCGGATGCGGTCCCGGACCTGCCGTTCGCTGAATCCCGTCTGCTCGACAATCAGTCCGGCCTCGGCCGCCTTGGGAATGATCGCCGCAAAACCCGGGTCGGCGTCCCGGGCCAGCGACAGCAGCCGGCGATCGATCAGGTCGCACGCCGTCGGCTGCTGGTCGTTGACCGCCTGTACGGTGCGGATCGCCGATTCCAGCTGGCCGAACAGCAGCAGCGCGACGCCACGCTGCGCGGGAAGCGGCGCCGTGTCGAGCGTCGCCGACGCGAACAGCGCCAGCGTCCCCTCGGAGCCGACCAGCAGCCGCGGCAGGTTGACAGTGTTACCGGAGAGCACCGTCCGCAGGTGATATCCGCTGGTGTTGCGCATCAGCGGCGGTTGCCGCTCGCGGATCAACGCCTCGTGCTGACGCAGCAGGCGGCCCAGCCGGCCGACCAGTTCGTGCTTGAACGCATGACCGTTCCGTTCCGCCCCCCCTCCGCCGGACTGCGTCGGATCGAGCAGCGGCTCAACTCCCGCCAGAAAGGCCTGTCCGCCCGGCAGCACGACCTGGACGTTCTGCACGTGGTCGCGCATCGAACCGACGCGCACGGCGTGGGAACCGGCCGCATCCACCCCGAGCATGCCCCCGACCGTCGTGACATTGGTGTTGGCCGGATCGGGGGGGAAGTACCGCCCCCGCTCCCGCAGTTCGTCGTTCAGGCGGTCACGCACGACCCCCGCCTCGACAGTCACGGTCTCCTCGCCGATCGACACGATCCGCGTCATGTGACGGGAAAAATCGACGATCAGTCCGGTCCCGAGCGCTCCCCCGGCCACTCCGCTTCCCGCGCCGCGCGGAATCAGCGGCAGCGAATGTTCCTCCGCATACTTGCCCAGCACGACAACATCGTCGAGCGAACGCGGGTACGCCACGCCGATCGGAGTCAATTGATACAGGCTGGCATCCGACGCGTAGATTTCGCGCGTCAGGGGATCAAAGCGGAACTCGCCGGTAAACACTCCGGCGAGGTCCTCGCGGATGCTCTGCTGCAGTTCTGGCACGGTCAAGGTGGCCCGATTCAGGCCGGACGTGATCGCTGCGCTTCACGGGTGCGCAGCTCTTCCTGGCGATAGCGTTCGGCCGTTTCGTGGCTGAACCCCGGATGCTCCGCCGATGTTGATCGCAATCGATGGTGACGGGACTTGCAGCGGTAGCACACCAGCACGTCGGGCATCACGATGAACACGATCATGTCCGCCAGCGCGAAGGCCATCAGCAGCCCCAGCGCCGTTTTCGGCCAGTGGAAGTACCACGCGATGCTGCTGAGCACCGCCCCGGCGGCAACCAGCGCCAAACCCAGCGCCTGCGGAAAGTCCTTCTGCCGCCACAGATCGCCGTTCCCGCAGGCCACACACTGCTCCGGCGGGTCCGACGCGTTTCCCAGCGCGCGCGACCACCCGCACGGCGCGCAGCTCAACTCGCCTGACCCCGGCAGGTCGCCCGTTCGCTGGGTTCGCCCGCAGTTCGGGCAGTGAAACGTCAATTGCACGGCAGTGTGTCGACTCGCAAGTTCGTCAGGGGGCCCCCGTTCCGCCGCCTGCCTGAGGCGCGGATCGTGCAATCGTATCACAGCGGCCACTGGAATTCGCGGCACAACAGGGCGGCGGTGGTCTCTCCGATAAACGCGAGAATCACCGCGGCAAACAGCACCCCCGTCGCCGACTGCGTGTTGCGGTACTTCAGGATCCGCAACACCATCCCCCCGAGCACCAGCGGGCCAATGATTCCGGCCGACCACCGCAAAACCAGCCAGATCAACGGCACCCCCGACCAGGTCACTCCGGTGACGGACCACAGTCCGATACCGGCCAGAACTCCCCGTAAGGCTGCCGCTGACAGGAGCAAATGCGTCAGTCGGGTGAGCGGCACGAGCGACATGCTTGTCGCCGTCAGGTGCCAATGCCCCAGCAGCATCGCGGCGACGGAACCGCCCACCAGCCATGCCGAGCTGATCTCGCTCGCAATGCCCAGTGCACGCACGGCCGGGGTCGCGGCCGGAATCTGCGTCGAAAGGAGCAGCGCAGTTAACGCAGTGGCGCTGATCAGGAAGCAACACACGGTGCCTTCACGACGTCGCCCGAGCGACCACAACGTTGAACCCGCGAAGGACAGGCAGGCCAGGGCAATGCTCAGCGAGCGTACGACGCCCTTCGGATCGCTGTCCCCCGAGACACTCATCGTGGCCAGCACGCCCAGCCCCAAAGTCACCAGCATCTGAATGCGGAAAAACCCGGCAGTCACCGCCGCTCGCGGCATGAGACACCAGGTGACGCTGATCCCCGCCAGCAATCGCAGCGCAATTTGCAGAATCATGCCGGCCCCGTCTGCGAGGGCGCAACGCTTCTCCCGCTCCCCCGAATGCCGCGCCGATGAGCGACCAGATTTAGTCGGGGGAGAGGGCCGGCGTGAGGGGCATCACCATCGCGTTGCATTGCACCTGGTCTCAAACGATGTTTCCCATGCTGCTGCACTCACGGCAGAGTGCGAGGGCGAACCCCCATCGCGGCTCTTGACCCTGGCCTCTTAGCCCTCGACCCCGATCACGGCGTGCGATTGATCAGCGACATCGCCTCCGCACGGCTCGACTGGTTCGTTCGAAACAGCCCGCGCACGGCGCTCGTCACCGTCAGGCTGCCCGGCTTCGTGATGCCGCGGATCGTCATGCAGGTGTGCGTCGCTTCCAGCACGACGATCACTCCCTTCGCGTCCAGCTCCTTGTGGACCAGCTCGGCAATGTCGTGCGTCATCCGCTCCTGCACCTGCGGCCGCTTCGAAATCTCTTCCACGACCCGCGCCAGCTTGCTGAGGCCGACGACCTTGCCCTTCGGCAGGTAGCCGACATGCGCGACGCCCATGAACGGCAGCAGGTGGTGCTCGCACATGCTGTTAAAGCTGATGTCGCGGACCAGTACGAGCTCGTCGTACTGCTCCTCAAACACCTTTTTCATATGCCGCGACGGATCGGACCGCAGTCCGCAGAACAGCTCCGCATACATGCGGGCGACACGCGCCGGCGTCTCCACCAGACTCGGCCGGTCCGGGTCCTCGCCGACAGCCGCCAGAATCTCGCGCACAGCGCGCTCTATGCGGGGCAGATCGACCTTCACGCTGCCAGGCGCAGCCCCGGGGCTATTCTCAGAAGCACACGTATCCATGGATGAAGCGATGTCTCTTGTGAGCCTCGAAGAGGCGATACGTCGTAGCCGAGGGCGTAAGCCCTCGGCTCACTCACCGTCGCTCCGCTTAGCCCCGCAAGGGGCGGCACCTTGCGGGGCTGGCGCTGATCTCGACTGGCAATCGGCGGCTCACGCCGCCGGCTACGTCGTGGCGCTCCTGCGGAGCTGCAGGGCTGTCGAGTTACGACGATGATACGCCGCTTGCGGTCGCTGAAAAAGTCCCGCCCCCGAATAAGCCCAAATTGGGAAGCCAATCCCGCTCACTTGCGGCGATTCTCAGCAGCCGACAGACTACGGCCGATTCCAACAACTGAGACTCAGACCAATGCCGACTCCAGAAGAATCCCTCCTCGACGCCAGCCGCAAGCTCCTCAAGTCCATCGATGCCGGCGACTGGAACGCCTACGCAGCCCTGTGTGACGACTCGCTGACCTGCTTCGAACCGGAAGCGGAAGGGCACCTCGTCGCCGGGATGCCGTTTCACAAGTTCTACTTCGACCTGCCGCCGTCGAAATCGCCGCGGCTGTCGTCGATCAGCTCACCGGACGTGCGCGTCATTGGCGAGGTCGGCATCGTCTGCTACGTGCGGCTGGTGCAGAAGCTGGACGCCGGCGGCGCACCGATCACGGCGACCGTCAGCGAGACCCGCATCTGGCAGCGCCGCGGCGACGCCTGGAAGCACATTCACTTCCATCGCTCGCCAGCGTGATGGATTGTTCATCGTTTAGGGTTGATCGTTTATCGACGCTGTCCTGCCGCCGGCGCGACTCAGCAATCGATAAACGATAAACCATCAACGATAAACGATTTTCAGAACACGCCCGGCACCAGCCGCCAGCGGATCCTCGCGGCAAACTCGCGGTACGCCGGGTCCTGCAGCAGGAACCGCTCTTCCGCCCGCAGTCGCAGCACCCACAGCGCGACGGCGACGGCGTACACGCCGATGTTGTACGCCGATGGATGATTGATGACGTATCCGAGGAACGCCACGACATAGCTGCAGTACAGCGGGTGGCGAATCCAGCGATACAGGCCGCCGGTCTGGATGCCGCGATTCGCCGGCACCATCCCGATGCTGCGATTGAGCGACAGCATCGCCAGCACCTGCAGTCCCAGTCCGGCAAACTGCAGCGCCTGGCCGACCAGCAGGTCGTGTCCGGTCGTATCCGGCCGAAAGAACACGATCGCGTACGTGCCGGCGATTCCCACCAGCCAGTCGTACAGCGAAAAGCTGGTTTCCTTCGGCAGCCGGCGGATCAGGTAGAACACGACGTCCGTCGAAACCTTTGCCAGCAGCAGCAGCGTGCTGAGCCGGAAATCAGCCGTCACGGCGCGTCCCTGTTCCATCGCAAACTGCAGGAACAGCAACGACAGGACGACGTTGCACGTGATCTCCCAGATCAAACGCCCGCCGGCGAGCGATTGCGAAGGAGACGACACTGTCGGCGCGGGAGCGGACATGGGGAACGGAGCAGGGGACCGGGGTCAGACAATCGCGTCCTCGTTCCCAAGCTCTGCTTGGGAATGCACTGTCCGCGAAGCTCTGCTTCGCGTCGCGAGGATGCGCACACACATGGCATAAGACGCTACCGCGCAGGCAGTTGCACGCCCTGGTTTTCTCGCCTCGCCAGCAGATTCGCCAACGGGTTGTGTTGCGTTTCCAAGCCTGCGCGGCGCATCCCGCAGCATCCGCGCAGGCAGCACATCCCTCAGGCTCGCGCGGACGTTGCCGCTTCGCAACATCCCCGCACAGTCGCACCCCGCAGGAGTGCCCGCTGCGAACTAGCTTTCCAGAGCGGTTGATCACGTCTTCGCCGAACTGCGCGCCGACGGTGATCGCCCACACCATGACCCGTTGCGGGAGACGAAACACCCATGTTCCCACTCGACGCGTTCACGCTGGCGTACATCGGTCCTGAGACGGCGCTCCCCGTCGCATCCGCGCTCGCGGCCGCCGCCGGCGTCGTCCTGACGTTCTGGCGCTACATCCGCATGCTGCTGTCCCGCTGCTGGCGGTTCGTCACGCGCCGCGCAGAGTAGTCGGCTCGCGCCGCGAGTCGAGCGTACGGGCGCTGCTTGCAAACACGTCGTCGGACACCGCCGATCGACTCCGCCCGCGGAGCAAGCGGATGACCTCGCCCGAACCCCGGCTTCGCGGACAGCGCATTCCCAATCGAAGCCCAGGATTCAGTAGTCCTGTCCCTCGACCCTAGACCCTAGACCCTCACCCCCCATGCACCGCCGCGTGGTCATCGTCGGTTTCGACGGCCTCGAACCGTCGCTCGTCGAGTCGCTGCTGGCGGCCGGCGAGCTGCCGCGCTTCGCCGAACTCCGACGGCGCGGCGGGATGTCACGAGTCGAGACCACCACGCCCGCGCAGACTCCTGTCGCCTGGTCGACCTTTGCCACCGGAGTGAATCCGGGCCGGCACGGCATCTTCGATTTCCTGAGGCGCAACCCTGGCACGTATCTGCCCGAACTCGGACTGACACGCTACGAACAGAAGAACGCCTTCGTCCCGCCGAAGGCCGTCAACCAGCGGCGCGGCCGGACGATCTGGGAATACCTGTCGGATGCGGACGTGCCGTCGGTCGTCATCCGCTGCCCGTGCATGTATCCGCCGGCGCCCATCAAGGGACGCGTGCTCTGCGGCATGGGCGTGCCGGACGTGCGCGGCGGCCTCGGCACTCCCACGTTCTTCACAACCGATTCGCAATGCCCGCCGCGCGAAAGCGAAAACGTTGCGCGCCTGGTAAAGGCCGGCGCCGACCGCTACCTCGGCCTGCTGCCCGGCCCGCACAACGCCCGCAAGGGCGGGTCGTTCGAATGCGAACTCGTGTTTCACGTGAAACACTCCGCACAACAGGTCACGGTTGAAGGCGCGCAACCTCTCGTGATTCCCGTCGGAGGGTGGAGCGACTGGCTGCACGTCTCGTTCAAGACCGGCCTGCTCCAATCGGTGCGCGGAATGGTCCGGCTGCATGTTCGGCAAATCGAACCGCAACTGGAGATCTATGCGTCACCCGTGAACTTCGAACCCGGCGCGCCGCTGTTCCCGATCAGCTCGCCGCCGGAGTACGCGGCGCAGATCGAACGCGAACTCGGCACGTATTACACGACCGGGATGGTCGAGGATCACACCGGCTTCGGCAACGACCGCATCGACGAGCACGCGTTCCTCGCGCAGTGCGCCGACGTCTACCGCGAGCGCGAAGCGATGCTGCTGTGGGAACTCGAGCGTCAGACTGATGGCTGCGTGTTCTGCCTGTTCGACACACCGGACCGCGTGCAGCACATGTTCTGGAAGCACCACACGGCCGCGGCAGGAGATTACCGCGACGTCGTGGCTGCGCAATACCGGCGGTGCGATGAGACGCTCGGCAAAGTGCTGGAACGAGCCGGCCCGGAGACGCTGGTCATTGCGCTCTCGGATCACGGATTCGGCAGCTTTCATCGCGGCGTGAACTTGAACTCCTGGCTCCACGAACAAGGCCTGCTGGCGTTCAAAACGGGTGAGTCCACGACTGAACACGGCGAGTTCTTCCGTGATGTCGACTGGTCGCGGACGCAGGCGTACGCCGTGGGGCTCGGCGGCATCTATCTGAATCGCGCCGGTCGCGAGCGGAACGGCATCGTGTCCGACAGCGACGCTGCTCCGCTGGCCCGGCAGATCGCCGACCGCATTGCGGGCCTCGTCGATGCGCCGCAGCAGGGGGTCGCCGTGCGGCGGGCGCGCCTGCGCGACGACGTCTACTCGGGAGAACTGGCGGAAGAAGCGCCGGACGTGCTGGTCGACTTCGCCGCCGGGTATCGCGCCTCATGGCGAACGGCGCTCGGAGGCGCCGCCGAATGCGTCATGGAAGACAACACCCGGGCCTGGGCCGGCGATCACATCGTCGATCCGGAACTCGTCCCCGGCGTGCTGCTGATGAGTCAACCGTATCGCGGCGAAAGCGCCCGGCTGCTCGACATGGCGCCGACCGTGCTGAAGGCCCTCGGTCTCCCGCCGCAACCTGCGTTTGAAGGACAGGCACTGCTCGCATGAAGATCCTCGTCATCGGACTCGACGCGGCCGTTCCCGAACTCCTGCTGCAGGACCCGGAACTTGTCAACCTGCGCCGGCTCATGGAAGCCGGCTGCTACGGCTCGCTGGAAAGCATCGTGCCGCCGATCACCGTGCCGGCCTGGATGTGCATGGCCACCAGCCAGGACCCCGGCTCGCTCGGCGTCTACGGGTTCCGCAACCGCCGCGATCACTCCTACGACGGGCTGGAAATCGTCAACGCACGTTCGGTCCGCGCTCTGTCGCTCTGGGACCAGATCGCCATGGAAGGCAAGCGGGCGACGATCGTCGGCGTGCCGCCGAACTTTCCGCCGCGCAAGACCAGCGGAGCCTCGGTCGGCTGCTTCCTCACTCCCGACACGCAGACCCAGGTGTTCACGTTCCCGGAACGGCACAGCGACGAGATTCGTGCGCTGGTCGGCCAGTACCCGGTCGACGTCAAGGGGTTCCGCACCGAGAACAAGGCCTGGCTGCATGAGGAAATCCGCACGATGACGGCGAAGCACTTCGCCGTCGTGCGGCATCTGCTGACCAGCACCGAGTGGGACTACTTCCAGTTCGTCGAGATCGGCTTGGACCGGATTCAACACGGCTTCTGGAAGCACCACGATCCGCTGCACCGGCAGCATGTGCCGGGTTCGCCGTTCGAGAACGTCATCCGCGACTACTACCGGCAGCTTGACGACGAGATCGGCGCGATCCTCGAACTGCTCGACGAGGAGACGGCCGTACTGGTCGTGTCCGATCACGGCGCGCGGCGGCTCGACGGCGGGTTCTGCGTCAACGAGTGGCTCATCCGCGAAGGCGACCTGGCGCTCCACTCCTACCCGGAGAAGGTCACGCCGTTCGCGCAGCTCGACGTGGACTGGGACCATACGCGGGTCTGGAGCGAAGGGGGCTACTACGCCCGCGTCTTCATGAACGTCAAAGGACGCGAGCCGCGCGGAACGATCGCGCCGCAGGACTACGAAAAGGTCCGTGACGATCTCAAGGCCCGGCTCGAAGCGACAGTCGACGACGAAGGGCGTCCGCTGGGGACGCAGGTGTTCCGGCCGGAAGAGGTGTACCGCGACGTCCGCAACGTCGCACCGGACCTGATCGTGCATTTCGGCGGGCTGGCGTGGCGGTCCATCGGCGGCGTCGGCTATCCGCAGCTTCACATCCAGGAGAACGACACCGGCCCGGACGATTGCAATCACGCGCAGTTCGGAGCGTTCGCCTTGGCGGCGCCCGGCTGCCCGCTGCTGGGAGAAGTCCACGGCGCGCATCTGCTGGACATCGCCCCGACGCTGCTGTCGCTGGGCGGCTATGACATCCCGCCGACCATGCAGGGCACGTCGCTGCTGTCGCGTGACGGAGAACTGGTCGGCGCGGGAGTGGGCTACAGCGAAGACGAAGAAGCCCTCGTGCGCAGCCGGCTCAGCGGGCTGGGATATATCTAAGGGGACTGTGGTTAAGGGATAGGGGACAGCCCGACGGTGGGGCAATGGCCTCTTGGACAACACAAGTCGGCCAGTGAGGTTCAAGGTCCGAAGGACCGGCACGACATAGCCGGCGGCGTAAGCCGCCGGAACCAACTGATCGATGGGCAGCCCCCAACGGGGGCGATACTCAGCGATGTTGTGTCGCCCCCGTTGGGGGCTGCAACCGTATTCTCGCATCACGACCGTGGGCTTACGCCCACGGCTACGACGTATCGCCTCTTCGAGGCTTGGTTTCACTCCGTTCGCTCTCCATTTTCTCCGTTACCTCCTGTTCATTGTCCATTCCGATGAGCGCCACCTCGTCAATTGACGCACCGCCGATGCCGGCGCCGCGGCCGCTGTCGCCGGCCGAGACGCGGTGGAGTGCCCTGCGCGGCAGTGCGCAGTGGCGAGTCCGCGATGTCGTCTGGCTGTCGGCGGCCTCCGGCCTCGCAGCGGGGTGGATCGAATCGCTGTACTGGTGCGTCAAGCGGTTCGCGCTGCATGACTTCACCTACGTGCACGACGACGTGTACTGGATGTCGCCGCTCGCGCATCTCGTCCTGTTTCTGCTCGTGGGTCTTCCGTTGGGATGGCTGGTGCGGCGCGTCGGACATCCGGTCGCCGGAATGTTTGCCGTCGTGCTGCTGACCATGGCCGCCGGGTTGTGCGCCCTGCAACTCTTCCCGCAGGTGCATCAACTGGCGCAACTGCTGCTCACGCTCGGCGCTGCGACCCAGGTGGCGCGCTGGTGCGACCGTCACCCCGTCTACTCGCGGATCGCGGCCCGCCGAACGGCGATGGGATTGTCGGCCCTGGCACTGCTGCTGGCGGCCGGACAGGTCGGACATCGTCGTTACTCGGAACACCGGGCGGTGACCGCTCTGCCAGTCCCGCAGTCGCCGTTGCCGAACGTGCTGCTGATCGTGCTGGATACCGTCCGCGCCGATGCGCTCGGGGCGTATGGCGCCGAGGGAGACTCCACGCCGAACCTTGACCGACTGGCGGCGCGCGGCGTCTTGTTCGAGCAGGCGGCGAGCACCGCGTCCTGGACGCTGCCCGCAACCGCCTCGCTCATGACGGGCCGGCTGCCCGGCGACCTGTCGGCCGACTGGCTGACGCCCCTCGATTCGCGGCCCAAAACGCTCGCCGAATCGCTGCGAGATCACGGCTACCTCACCGGGGGAATGGTCGCCAACTACAAGTATGCCACCGCGGAAACCGGGCTGGCGCGCGGCTTCAGCCGTTACGATTCGCACTCGTATTCGCCCGCCGAGTTCGCGGCCTGCACCGCCGTCGGGCGGCTGCTGTTCTTCAGCAGAGTGTTGCCGAACTACGGCTGCTACGGCGATCCCGTCCGCCGCAGCGCGCGGGAAATCAATGACCGATATCTCGACTGGGCGGACAGCCATCCGGACCGCCCGCACTTCGCATTTCTCAACTACCTCGACGCCCACGACCCGTACGCCGCGCCCGCGCCGTTTGACACGCATCGGCCGCAGTCGCAGGACGAGCGGTCGCTGCTGCGATTCTGGTGGTTTCTCGAGCGCGAGTCCCTCACTGCCGACGAAGCCACCCTGGCGCGGGATGCCTATGCCGACTGCGTCCGCTATCTCGACAGCGAGATCGGCCGGCTGATTGACGAGCTTGAGGCGCGCGGCGCGCTCGACAACACGCTGATCGTCGTCACCGCCGATCACGGCGAGCACTTCGGCGAACACGACCTGTGGCTGCACGGCAACAGCCTGTACGAACCGCTCGTGCATGTGCCGCTGATCGTCGTTGCTCCGCAGACAGCGCCGGAAGGGCGGCGGGTTACGGCGCCGGTTTCGACGGCGGACGTTGCGGCCACGATTCACCAGCTGCTCGGATTTCCGGGCGCCGATTTTCCCGGCCGATCGCTCGACCCGACGTGGCATGGAATCCTGGAGACGCCGCGTCCCGTCTATGCGGAAGTCCTGACGCCGCCGATCACGCCCCCCTGCCAGGGGGCGTCGCCGATCTTCCGCGGTTCGATGCGGTCCGTGCGACTGGGCGACCTGAAGCTGATCCGCAACGAAGACGGCGGCGAAGAGCTGTTCGATCTCGCGAGCGACCCCGACGAAGCGGTGAACCTCGCAGCGTTGCCGGAGCATGCCGCCACGCTACAAGAGCTGCGTGACATGCTGAACGCGCGCTGAGCGGCAGGACTGGACTTCACGGCTTCGGGTGACGAACAAGTTAATGTTCGAAGTGGTACGCAAGTTCGCCTGTGGCGGCAGTGCTCAGACAGCAGGCGACGATGACAGCCGCCCCCTGCCGGGGCGGGGGACGAACCTCAGATCCGGGACCGGGGGTTCCGCTCCGTTCGCCTGTCGGCGAGCGGAGTTCCACCCCCGGCTACAATCCGTCGCCCCTCCGGGGCGGGCCGTCACACCGTTGAGTCGATTGGTTCGTCGAGTGCAGACTTAAAGGCCGACGCCCGATCGGGCACAGTCACTGACTACTCTGCGTCCTCCGCGTCCTCTGCGGTGAGACTTTAGACGAGGCCGTATTGCCGCAGCAGGGCCTGCGGATCGGGGTCGCGGCCGCGGAAGTCGCGGAAGACGTCCATCGGGTGTCGTCCGCCACCCAGTGCGAGCACGGTCTCGCGGAACCGGCGGCCGACTTGCTGCACCGCCGCTTCGTTGTCGAGGCCGGCCTCTTCGACCGCGCCGTAGGCATCGGCGCTGAGCACTTCGGCCCACTTGTAACTGTAGTAGCCCGCCGCGTACCCGCCGGAGAAGATGTGCTGGAACGAGCAGAGCGAGCGGTCGTCCGGCAGCATCGGAAGCACGGAAGTCTTCTCCATGATCCGTCGCTGCGCCTCGAAGATGGACTCGCTGCCCGCCGGATCGAACCGCGTGTGCAGGTCCAGGTCGGTCATGCCGAACGTGAGTTGCCGCAGCATGTCCGAGCCGGCGCGGAACGTCCGCGCGGCACACAGCTTCTGGTAAAGCTCCTCCGGCAACGGTTCGCCGGTTTCGAAGTGCGCCGTCATGCCCATCAGGGTCGGACGGTGGTAGCACCAGTTCTCCATGAACTGGCTCGGCAGTTCGACGGCGTCCCACTCGACGCCGCCGATGCCGGCCGCATCGGGATAATCGACGCGGGTCAGCATGTGCTGCAGCCCGTGTCCGAACTCGTGGAACAGCGTCTGCACCTCGCGGAAGTTCATCAGCGCCGGCTTGCCGCCGGCAGGCGGGGTGCCGTTGCAGATGAGATGGGCCACCGGGACCTGCACGCCGCCGTCCAGCACGCGCCGGGAGCAGCAGTCGTCCATCCACGCGCCGCCGCGCTTGTTCTCCGGGCGCGAGTACGGATCGTAGAAGAACCCGGCGATCTGCCGTCCGGATTCGTCCAGCACGTGGAAGTACCGCACATCGGGATGCCAGAGCGATGCTTCCGCAGGCTCGATCCGGACGCCAAACAGGCGCTCGATCAGGTCGAACAGTCCCTGCAGGACGCGTTCGTGCGGGAAGTAGGGCTTGAGTTCTTCTTCGCTGAACTGGAACTTCCGTTCGCGCAGCCGCTCCGCCCAATAGGCCACGTCCCACTGCAGCGGCG
>JAEUIG010000583.1 GCA_016795125.1 Planctomycetaceae bacterium
CTCCTGTCGGCGATTGACCGCGCCGGACAGAGTGCGGTGCAGCCGGCCGTGGCTGAGTCGAATCCGTTCGCCGAGAACGAACTGAACCTGACCGCTTCGGCGGCAGACGTCGCGGGCAGCCCGGCACAGAACCGCCAGGCCTTGCATACCGCCGGGATGTCGGCGCTGGACCTGTACAACCAGGGAATTGAGTGCCTGCGGCAGGGAGACCGGTCCGCGGCCTACGACTCGTTCCAGGCGGCGTACCAGTCGGGCGAAAAGCTCGACGTGTACCGCCAGCAGCAGTTGCAGAACAAGCTCCGGGAACTTGATCCGCGCCGGAACAACATCCAGCTCACCGCGAGCGAGGAGCCGGCGAATCCGTTCAGCGCCCCGTCGCGCAGCCCGCTCGACCAGGCCGCCGATGAGCATGCGGTGCTGTTCGACCGGCTCCGCACGGAAACGATGAACGCGATCTTCCGCGCCCAGCACCTGCGCGAGGACAGCCCCCAGGAAGCCCTCGACCTGCTGGACCGGACGATTGAAAGCATCAACAACTCCGGCCTGAGCCAGACGGAGACCGCGCCGCTGTCGATGGCGGTGAACAGCTCCCGGAGCGGCATCGAGTCGTACATGACGACGATGGCGCCGGCCCTGGAGATGGAACGCCGCAACGGCGAAGTCCGCAGCGTCATCGAACGCGAGATCGAAGCTCGCGTCCGCGTGGAACAGGACATCGCGACCCTGGTGGAGCAGCACAACGAGCTGTTCAATCAGCGGAAGTTCGATGAAGCCTACACGGTGGCGCTCAAGGCCCGGGAGCTTGATCCGGAGAATCCGGCCGTTGTCGCGATGGTGCTGCAGAGCAAATTGGGCGGCCGCGCCGCCAGCAACGACCGTCTCCGCGAGAAGAAGGAAGAAACGTTCTGGGAAACCATGGATGACGTCGAATGGGCCGTCACTCACGACGTCCGCGACGGCCGGGAGATGGTGTTCCCGGACAACTGGAACGAGATGACGCAGCGTCGCAAGGGCCAGTACGGCACGTCCGAGCACGGTGCGATTCAGACCCAGGAAGAAGAACGGGTGCGTCGCAGCCTGATCGAGCCGGTCAGCCTGCACTTTGAAGAGGCGCCTTTGGACCAGGTCATGCGGCACATCGCCCAGACCCACGGCATCAACGTGGTGCTCGACCAGATCGGCGTCGATGAAGCCGGGGCCACGGCCTACACCCCGGTCACGATCAACATCGAAGGGATCAAGCTCGAAAGCGCTTTGAACCTGATCCTGAAGCCGCTGGACCTGGACTATGCGATCGAAGACGAAGTCCTCAAGGTGACCAGCGCCCTGCGTCAGCAGGGTGAGATGTATCCCGACACCTATCCGGTGCCGGACCTCGTGACTCCGCTCACCTTGCGGAATCCGAACTCGACCTTCCAGCCCGGCACGGGTTACGGAGTGCCGCAGGCGAACTTCAGCGGCGTCGGCGGCGGCCAGTTCAACGTCAGCTCGAGCGGCGGGCGGAACAACGGCCTCGCCCAGGTGGTTGGCGGTCACCCGCATCAGCCGGTGATGGAAGCGTTCCCTGGTCCCGATCCTTCCATGGACGGCGGACCGGCGGCGACCAACTACGAGTTTGACGCACTCTCGGAACTGATCACGACGACGATCGAGCCGGACAGCTGGGCCGAATTCGGCGGCGCCGGCACGATCACGCGGTCGGAGCAGACGTTGAGCCTGGTCATTCGCCAGACGCAGCGGGTGCACGACGAAATCCGCGACCTGCTCGATCAGCTCCGTCGTCTGCAGGACCTGCAGGTGACGATTGAAGTGCGGTTCATCAGCGTGAGCGACCGGTTCTTTGAACGAATCGGCATCGACTTCGACTGGAACGTCAACGACTCCGTCGGCGGTCCGCGTCTCGACAACAACCTGCTGCCGCTGGCGCCGTTCGGAGCGGTAGACCCGCTCAACGGTTCAACGGGCGGCGTGGGCTCAGGGACGACGGGAACATCAGGAACGTCGGGGACCTCGGGAACGTCCGGGACCTCGGGCACGACAGGCACGACGGGTACGACGGGTACGACCGGCGCATCGACGAATGCCCCGTTCGCACCGGGACCGAACATCAACCTCGTCGGTCGCGACAGCTGGAACGACCGGACGGTGGTCGGCCTGCTGCAGCCGGGAACCTTCAGTCCGGACCTCGACATTCCGTTCCGGCAGGGCAGCTTTGCAATCGGCGTCCCGGACTTCGGCGGATTCCAGCCGGAATCAGGCCTGAGCTTTGGCATGGCGATCCTGAGCGACATTGAAGCCTTCCTGTTCGTGCAGGCGGCCCAGGGAGATTCGCGATCGAACATCATGTTCGCGCCGAAGATCACCGTGTTCAACGGCATCCCGGGCACGATCACGAGCCAGGTGCAGCGTCCGTTCGTCATCAGTCTGCAGCCGGTCGTCAGTGCGTTCTCCGTCGGGTTCCAGCCGATCATCTCGGTGGTTCCTGAAGGCGTGCAGATGACGGTGCAGGCGGTGGTCTCGGCCGACCGGCGGTACGTGCGGCTCTCGCTGCTGCCGTTCTTCACAACCATTACCGACGTGTTCACGTTCTCGTTCGTGTCGGGTGT
>JAEUIG010000603.1 GCA_016795125.1 Planctomycetaceae bacterium
GGACGCCTGACGGTCGGCATCGTCGCCCGTCATCAGGCCGGAGACCGGTCCCGCGCCGAGTGCGATGACGGACACCTGCAGGCCAGTGCGGCCCAGCGTGCGGTACTGCATGCTCACAGCGGTTCCTGAAAGGCGCGGATGATCGCGCTGTTGTCGGCGTCGGCAAAGCCGAGTTCTGCCGCGCGCGCAAGCAGCCGATCGTGCAGTGCAGTCAACGGCACGCGTGCGCGGCACCGGGCGCCGAGTTCGAGAATCAGACCGACATCCTTGTGATGCTGTTTCAGCCGCGCCTCGGGCGTGAACTCGCCGTCCAGCATCTTGCGACCCTTGGTATCCATGACGCGCGAATAGGCGAGACCGCTGCGGAGCACTTCGAGCATTGCCGAGCCGTCCAGCCCGGAGCGCTGCGCCAGGTTCAGTCCTTCGGCGAGGACTGCGCGGTTGAGTCCGAGGACAAGGTTCGCCACGAGCTTCGCCGTCGCAGCGCTTCCCAGGGGACCGACATGAAACCGCTGCCGCGCCCAGGCGTCGACCAGGGGTTCTGCGGCGGCGACATCGGCGTCTGCGCCTCCCAGCAGGACGACCACATCACGCTCCCGCAGCATGCGGCTGGAGCCGATGACCGTCGCTTCGACGTAGCGCAACCCCTGCTCGTTCAGGCGTCGGCCGATGGCAATGGCGGATTCCGGGTCGCCGGTCGTCGTGTCGATGATCAACGTTCCGCGGGCCGCGGTCGGGAACTCCGACACCACGCGTTCCACGATGCGATGGTCCGGCAGGCTGAGGATGACAATCGGGGCCTCGCGCAGCACCTCGGCGATATCACTGGCAACAATGCCGCCGGCCTGCGTCAGTTGCACTCTCCGGTCAGCGTCGAGATCAAAACCAATCAGGGACCGGCCGGATGCGACCAGACATTCGGAGATCGCCGTGCCGAGCAGGCCGATTCCGATCAAACCGACGTCAGGCATCGAGGGTACTCGTGAATGTGTGGTGCAGTTGTTGGAGTTCAGCCTTCAGGCTGCTTCGATGTTCACCGACTCATTTTTCTATGGGACAGCCTGAAGGCTGAACTCCAACGGACGCCCGCTGTTCCGGCGGCAAACGGATGCCTATCATAACGGCAGCCGACGCCGCTGGCAGGGACAGCGGCACAAGCCCAGTGTGTCTGCAGGGATGATGATGAGCAATTCTTCGGATGCTGCTGCGACAACGACCCCCGCGGCGAACGCGCCTGTCAAGCGGCCCCATCGCTGGGCGATGTGGCTGTTCTTCGGCTGGCTGGCGTTCGTGGCCATCGGACAGTTCGCCGTCTGGAACGACAAGATCATCCCGGATACGCACGGCCAGTCGATTCCGACGATGGTCACCGTGTCGATGGGAATTGTCACCGTCCTGTTGCTGATGTCGTGGCTGCTGTTCTTCCCGCCATTCCCACGGCGGATTCCCGTGGCGGTGGGGATTCTGCTGTACCTGCTGGTCGTCGGCGCGTTTGTCGGGTCGATCCGCGAAGTCGGATACAGCGGCGACATGCGGCCGTTCGTGCATTTTCGCTGGGAACCGACCGTCCAGGAACGGTTGCAGGCGTACAACGCGGAGAACTCGTCCGCTCAAGGCACTGCTGCTGTCGAGATCGACTGGACGCCGTCGATTGAAGACAGTCCGGATTTCCGCGGGCCGCACCGGGACGGTGTCGTCGCTTCCCCGGTCTTCTCCGACGACTGGTCGTCCACTCCGCCGCAGGAGCTCTGGCGGCGACCGTGCGGCGAAGGGTATGCACCATTCGCCGTGGTGGGTCCGGCGGCAATCACGATCGAACAGCGGGGTCCGAGCGAAGCAATCGTCTCCTACGATGTCGATACCGGCCGCGAGAACTGGGTGCACGAGTACCCGGCCCGGTTTTCGGAAACGATGGGCGGCGTGGGACCGCGCGCGGCGCCCGTCATTGCCGGCAGCGACGTGTACACGATCGGCGGCATGGGAGACATGCATTGCGTCGACCTGTCGACCGGCAAACCTCGCTGGAATGTGAATATCCTCACGGCGAACGGACTCGAGAAGGACGGCCAGCCGCTCAATATCGTCTGGGCGATGTCGAGCGCGCCGCTGGTGCTCGGAGACATGGTCGTGGTCAACGCCGGCGGTCCCGTCGGCAACGGCCTCGTGGCGTACAGCCGCGCCGACGGCGCCGTATTGTGGAAAGGGGAGGGTCTTCGCGACGTGCAGATCGGTCCGGGGGACATCAACCGCGCGGGTTACAGTTCGCCGGAACTCGTCACGCTGGGAGGCGAGGACCAGATTCTGATCTTCGATGGAGTCGGGCTGCGTTCCTGCTCGCCTGCGACCGGCGATCAACTCTGGTTTCATGCTTTCGAACATGGCGACAGCCCGGGGCGCGTCAATGTGGCGCAGCCACTGGTGGTCGACTGGGACCGCGTGTTCATCTCCGCGAGCTATACGCGCGGCTGCGACATGCTGCGTGTCGGCAAAGGAGAGGACGGAAAATGGAGCGTGGAGTCGGTCTGGACCGACAAGGTGAAGCGAAACATGCGCTGCAAGTTCTCCAGTCCGGTCCTGCATGAAGGCTACATTTACGGTCTGGACGAAGGGTTCCTCACCTGCCTGGATGTCGAAACCGGCGAACGCAAGTGGAAGCGCGATCGCGCCACTCAATACGGACACGGCCAGATGCTGCTGACGAACGGCCGCATTGTGCTGCTGTCCGAGTTTGGCGACCTGGTGCTGATCGAGCCGTCTTCAGAGGGGCTGAAGGAACTCGCCCGCATCACCGCGCTCCCCGGTGAACGGACGTGGAATCCGCTGGCTCTGGCTCGCGGCCGGGCGTATTTGAGGAACCATCAGGAAGCGGTCTGCCTGCAACTGCCCTTGCTGCCGGACGCGACCGAGACGGCCTTGGCGCCTGCAGAGGCGCCGGCACAACCATGAGCGACATGCCACGGGGATAAACCAGCCTTGCACAACAATTGTGATGTTCCCTCGATTGAGTGTTTTCGTCCGCGCCAACCTCTGCAGAGGAAGGAAGCTCACCACGGAGTACACTGAGAAAAGGCGTTCAAACCTTGACTGTTCTCCGTGGTGAATCTGGCGCTGCGTATCGCTGTTTCGCTCGCGATTCCGCCGGCTGACAATGATTGAAGGTCTGTCCATTCGAGGGGGCATTGCCCGTACCCTGAATTATTGTGCAAAGCCGGATAAACCCCGTGGCTCAGGATTCGACCCACGCATGGCCCGCGCCGACGATCTTGCCCTGGTCCGTGAGTACACGCAGAACGAAAGCCTCGTCCGGCACATGCTGGCGGTCGAAGCGGCCATGCGGGCGTACGCGCGGCACTTCGGAGAGAATGAAGACGAATGGGGCACCGTCGGCCTGCTGCACGATTTCGACTACGAGCGCTGGCCCGATCCGCCCGATCACCCGTTGCAGGGGGCGGCGATTCTCGCGGAGCGCGGTTATCCGCCGCACATCATCTACGCAATCAAATCGCACGCGGATTACCTGACCGACTGTCCGCG
The DNA here is from genome assembly GCA_016795125.1 of Planctomycetaceae bacterium. Lineage (GTDB taxonomy): Bacteria > Planctomycetota > Planctomycetia > Planctomycetales > Planctomycetaceae > JAEUIG01. Next base: position 3,535 of record JAEUIG010000603.1, read on the forward strand.
CGTCTCCCGCCTGGACCAGGCGCTGTACGCATGCGATGAACTGGCCGGATTCATCACCGCGTGCGCGCTCGTGCGTCCGCCGCGGCTGGAAGGGCTGACCCCCAGGAGCGTCCGCAAGAAGATGAAGACGGCCGCGTTCGCCGCGGCAGTCAACCGGGACGATATTGTCCGGGGGGCGGGTGATCTCGGTGTCGACCTTGACGAGCACATCGCATTCGTCATCGCCGCCATGCAGGCGAACGCCGGAGAATTGGCGCTGCTGCCGGTCACCGAAGGCTAGCGACGCATCGCAGATGCGTTCGTGGTTCGGTTCGCGTAGAGGTTCTGCGTAGCCTCCTCACCCCGGCCCTCACCCAAATCTGTTCGGCACGATTGGTGCGGTCGTTCACCCGGCTGTCCTAACGTCGAAAGCTCACTGCCAGAGCCGCCCCGGCAGGGGCGGAAGTCTGTAGCCACGGGTGGAGCACCGTGCGCCGCAAGGCGGACGGTGCGAAACCCGTGGAAAACATCGCTCGATGAATCTCTCCCTCTCCCCCGAAAGAAGTGCTGATCTCAAAGTAAACGCCAATCGGGGGAGAGGGTCGGGGTGAGGGGGCCACAGTACGTGTCGCTGCGTGCGATCGGCCTTCGATCGCTGCCGATTCACCTAGACGATGCAATCACCGTTCCGCCCCCCTCCCCGGCCCTCCCCCCGAAGAAACGGGGGGAGGGAGAATGTCGCGCGACGCTGACCAGGGGTATCGCTCCGCTCGCCTGTTCGGCGAGCTGCGCTCAACCCCCGGCTACAATCTGCGACCC
>JAEUIG010000588.1 GCA_016795125.1 Planctomycetaceae bacterium
ACATGCTCGCCGTGCGCGGTCTTCGTCATCAGCCCCGGCCTGAGAGGGACGTTTACCGGGATGGTCTCAATGCGTGTGATTTTCATAATTTTGGATTTTGGACTTTTGGATTAGGAATGAGACTGACTGCGTGCCTCTTGAGTTGGATGAAGGCTCCCTGCCAATCCAAAATCCAAAATCGAAAATCAAAAATCTCAAAGGTATTCCGGCAGCGCCCGCTTCCAGTTCTCGTAGATGATGTTGTGGATGATCTCGTCGGAGACCTTGGGGAAACTGGTCCCTTTGACGACGTCGTTGACCTTCCACTGACCGGCGATGACCTGGGCCGGAGTCGCCGACGGAAAGTCGGAGCCGAAGATCAGCTTGTGCTCGACGCCGTACTCGATGGCCGTCATGAAGGCCTGGTAGTGCCGCAGCGGACGGTAGTGCAGTGCGGAGATGTTGCTGTACAGGTTGGGGTGCTTGCGGATGAACACCACGCATTCGGTTTCCCACGGGTGTCCCATGTGGGCGATGATGATCCGCAGGTCGGGGCAGGCGATGGCGATGTCTTCCAGCAAAATGGGGTTCGCGAATTTCAGCGGACCAGGACGGACGAATGATGTCCCCTGGTGAATGTTGACCGGGATCCCGAGCGACTCCGCTTTCCTGAACAACGGAAGGTGTTTGGGGTCCTGCGGGTTCCAGTTCTGGTAAATCGGAGAGCACTTGAGGCCGCGGAATCCGAGGTGGTTGACGTAGTAATCGAGCTGATTGACGCAGTCGGGGTCGTTCGGATCGACCGAGCACCATCCGATGAACCGGTCGGAGTGCTGCTTGACGAAGTTCGCGATCAGTTCCTGATCGGCATTGATGCCGCAGAACGGCGCGACGATCCCGAATACGATGACCTTGTCGGCATCGCTGGTCGCGGCAAGAAGCTGCTCAGGGCGCGCGTCGAACGCGTTCGCCTCTGGAACCGCGCTGCCGGCAAAATAGACGTCCGGCGACAGCTTCATCTTCGCCTTCTTCGCCTCCCACGCAAACTGGACGAACTCGTCCGAGTAATGGTCGGGATACCACATCAGGTTGGTGTGCGTGTCGAAGAGCATGGCGGAGGTGGGATTCGGGATTCGGGGACGTTTAGCGGGGAGCCGGAGGCGAGGGATGTGAACTCTCAGCAACTGCGAACTCGGATTCACCATGTCGGATCTGTCTTCGCCTGCGCAGCAGACGAAGTGCGATCACCAGCGAGACGGAACCTCCAATCATGACGGCGATCAGAATCCAGGAGATCAACAGCGATGCAACGGAGGCTGGATCAGCGGTGACACTGACGCTTTCGATTTCGGGCACGCTGACCATGAAGACATCGCGCAATCGGCGTGCAACAGGAATTGCAAGTGCGGCGATGGTCAGAATGATCGCAAGCGACAACAACAGTACACACAGCCGAAAGCCGGCGACGAGCGATGTGCGCGGCCCCGTAACTGCTTTCGGTGGCTGTGGTTGCTGACTGCGTTCGGGCATCGACATTCCGCGATCTTACAACAATGCAGCGGGAATCCTCATCCGTGGAAGCTCCGGAATCTGAATTGGCAGGCGGCGTCCGAATGGCAAAAGTTGTTGACGCACGCCACGCCCGTCCCGTTGCTTGGGCAGTGCCACCCCCCAGTCGTCGCATCTGTTCTTGGGACCCGGGTTTTATTTCCGTCCCTTCCGTGTTTTCCGTGGTTCAACTTTTTTTGAATACGCTCGTCCGCCCCAGCGATCATGGCGGCTTCAATTCTGGACGCTCGATCCCTAGATTGACCGGCGGAACGAATGAAGGACCGCTGCAATGCCGCCGAAGCCTGAAACTCTGCTGGACCTGCTGAAAGCCGTGGAGGAGGCCGCACAATCCGGCGAACTCTCCGCCGATGCCGCCCGAAATCTCTCCCGCTGGCTCAAGGAGCCGCAGTACGCGAAATACCACGACGACCTGGCGGCGCTGGTGGCAGCCCGCAATTTCAAGAAGCTCGAAGACCTGTTCTGGCAGGAAATCCCGTTCGGCACCGGCGGGCGACGCGGGCCGATGGCGAACTTCGGGTCCGCCACCATCAACGATCGCACAATCGCCGAATCCGCGCACGGGTTGGCCGTCTACCTGAAACAGGCGCTGGGACGCGCCGGCGGAACCGCCGTCGTCGCCTGCGATACGCGGCATCGCTCGCAGGAGTTCGCCGAACTGGTCGCCACCACGCTCGCCGCCCACGGCCTTAAGGTCTACCTGTTCGAGTCGTTCCGCTCGACACCCGCACTGTCGTTCGCCGTCCGCCATCTCAACTGCGACATCGGCGCGATGATCTCCGCTTCCCACAATCCCCCGGCCGACAACGGCATCAAGGCGTACTGGTCCAGCGGCGGACAGGTCCTCGCACCGCATGACGCCGGCATCATCCGCTGCGTCGCAGACGCGGGCGAGATTCCGCAGATCGATCTCCGGCAGGCCGTGCACATCAACCGCATCGAAATCGTCGGCTCGGAGGTCGACGAAGCCTACTGGAACGCCGTGCTCGCCATGAGCCTGTCCGATGCCCGCGACCTGCCCGCGCTCTATTCGCCGCTGCACGGCGTCGGTGAAACCTCCTGCTGGCAGATCCTGACGCGCGCCGGCTTCAAGGGGGCACAGATTTTCGGTCCGCAGCGGACGCCGGATGGTTCGTTCCCCAACGTGCCGCAGCACATGCCAAATCCCGAACGTGTGCAGGTCTTCGAGCCGATGCTGCCGCACGCCCGACAAATGGACGCGGCCGTCCTGATCGCATCGGACCCGGACGCCGACCGGATGGCCGTCTGCGTGCGCAATCCGGCCGGCGAATACGTGCACCTCAGCGGCAATCAGATCGGCGCCCTCCTCGCCGATTACATTCTCCGGAAACGCGGCGCCCGCGGCGATCTGAAGGAATCGCATTACGTCGTTGAGACGCTGGTCACGACCCGGCTCATCGGCGCGATCGCTCGGCAGCACGGCGTGCGCGTCATCGACGACCTGCTCGTCGGGTTCAAGTACATCGCCGAGACGATGGATGCCGAAGGCCCCGACCAGTTCGTGTTCGGCGCGGAAGAATCGCTCGGCTACCTCGCCGGCACCTATGCCCGCGACAAGGACGCCGGCATCGCCACGCTGTACCTGGCCGAGTGCGCCGCCGAGCTGCGTCGCGACGGGCGCACGCTGCTGGACCGGCTCGACGAGTTGTACGCGGAGCACGGCTACTACGCCGAATCGCAGGTCTCGCAGACGTGCGAAGGCTCGGAAGGCAGCCGGCAGATCGCCAGGCTGATGTCGGCGTTCCGCGATGCGCCCCCTGCCGAACTGGGAGACATTCCCTTCGCGCTGGTCCACGACTACGCGCGTCACGAGACGCGGACGGTCCCTGGAAACGAGAAGATCGCCGAACTTTTCAAGCCCAGCGGCGACCTGCTGGTGTTCGAGTCGATGCCGGGCAACTCGCAGGTCCGCGTGGCGGTCCGCCCGTCCGGGACGGAACCGAAAATCAAGTTCTACCTGTTCGTGCGGACGGAGTGCCGCGACAGCGATTCGCTTTCCGAGGCCAAGGCGAGCGCCACCGGGATCCTTGACCGAGTCGGCAAGTCGCTCAAAGCCTGGATGGCCGGCGTATTGGGTTAGCTGCCTCCCTCTCCCCCGAAAACAGCGATGAAGACAAAGTGAGCGCAGCCGGGGGAGAGGGTCGGGGTGAGGGGCCTCACGGACGCCTTGATGCGCGCGTTCGTCGCACGATCGCCGGCATGCATTGCCGCCAAACTGGCCATCCCGACCTCCTGACTGCGCCATCCTGCCCAACTCACATCGCCAGCCGCTGATTCCCACGCGGCAACCCCTTGCGTTCCCGCCCGCCGCCCGGCATCCTTAGTTGAGTCGGCTGACGGCGCGACAGGAGGTCCGGTCGTCTGCTCTGGATCGCTTCATTATCAACGGACCACCGACATGTCGCTTCGCGCCCGAATTCTGGCCCTGTTCATCGGCTGTGCGGTGGTGGTCCCGGCCGAAGCTCAAAGTCCCCCGCCCCCGCCGCGGACGCGGGTCATCAACCGCCAGCATGAAGAATGGAAGACGCAGGCCGATCAGGCCTACCGGCAGGGAGACTTCGACAAGTCGATCGAGCTGACCGAACGCGTCATCACCGCCAATCCCAACGACGACGTCGCGCTGTACCTCCGCGGCAGCGCCCGGGTTGAATTCGGCGCCAGGACGCGCAACGCCGACCTCGTCCGCAACGGCATTGCCGATGCCCGCGAAGCCATCCGCATCGTCAACCGCGTGAAGATCGACTACTACCTCCCGTACCTGTATGGGATGTCGCAGCTCTCCGGCCTCGAAGGCAAGACATCGCACGCCGAAACCGCACGCGACGTCGCCGCCCAGCTCCTCGAGATGGAGAGCGTGACCGTCGCCGAGAAGGCCAACATCGCCTACCAGCGCGCGCTCCTCAACATCCAGTTACAGGACAGGGATGCCGCCCTTGTCGATTTCGCGAAGGCCGTCGAATTCGAACCGCAGCATCTTGCCGCCCAGCTTGGCCGTTGCGACCTGCTCCTGCAGACCGCACAGCCCGATCAGGTCGAGCAGGCTTACGCCGAGATCGTCGAAAAGTTCCCGCAGGAGCCGCTGGTGTTCAACAATCGCGGCATGTTCTTCCAGTCGTTCGGCCGGAACGACGAGGCGATCGCCGACTTCACGAAAGCGATCGAGATCAACGCACAGTATGTTCCGGCCTACACCAACCGCGCCTATTCAAAACTGGAGGCTGGTGCGTTTTCCGAAGCCATCGCCGACCTGAACAAGGCTGTCGAGATCGATCCGCAGTATCCGGCCGCACACAGCCTGCGCGGATCGGCCTACCTGCAGTCCGGCGACGCCAACTCCGCTCTTGCCGACTACGAAGCGGCCCTCCAGCTGAATCCCGACAATCCGCAGGTCCGCTCGGATGTCGGTTTCGCACAGTTCTTCGCAGGCAAATACGACCTGGCGCTCACCTCGTTTGACTCGGCACTCGAAGCCGATCCGCAGGCCCGGTTCCTCAACCCGTGGTGCGCCTCGGCGCTGCTCTACGCCGGCCGACGCGCCGACGCCGAACAGCGATTCGCCGACGTCATCGCCAAGCCGGCCGACCAGCGCGACTGGTTCGATCTCCTCACGCTCCTGGTCCTCGGCAAAGTCACCGACAACGACGCGCTGGCCACAGTCAGCGAAGGGGATGAACAGGCCGCCGACGCGCAGAAGTGCGAAGCGTTCTACTTCATCGGCCAGCGGCTGCTGTTCGAGGAGAAGCCGGAGGAAGCGGAGCCGTTCTTCCGGCAGGCGCTGGAATCAAAGTCGCTGCACCTCTCGGCCTTCCGCGGCGCGCAGTTCGCCCTCGGCGAGTTCGGCCCGCGGGCTTAAAGGTTCGTGAAGACTGCACCGCAAGCGCTTGCGGTTTCGCAGCTCCAGCCATCACTCCCCGCGGACGATCACCACGCTCCCCTGCCCGATGCGCGTGAAGTTCACGTTCATCACGACCTTGTTGTCGGTCGGCAGGAGCTTGTCGCGGACGATGTTCAGGCCGCAGGCGGGGTCCGGGTCCGTCGTGTTCAGCGTAAACGGCACGCAGCCCTGCTTGAGTGCAAGCAGCGACGCCGCCAGTTCCAGCCCGCCGTCGCCCGCCCCGGAATTCCCCCAGAAACCCTTCAGTCCAACAACCGGCACCTTGCGGCCGTAGTCGCCGAACACGTCGTGGATCGCCTGCGCTTCGCCCAGGTCGCTCTCGCGGCCGCCGAGTCCGTGGGCATTGATGTGGCCGATGTCGGTCGGCTGCAGCCCCGACATGCGCAACGCCGCCCGCATCGCATTCACCACGCACTTGCGGATGTCCGGCTTGCCCGATTTATCCGCTACCGCCGACGAACCTGCTCCCAACAGGGTTCCCCGAATCTGCGCCCCGCGGCTGCGGGCATGCTGCTCTTCTTCGAGGATCAGCGTGCAGGAGCCTTCGCCGAGCGCCGTCCCGCAGCGATTGACGTCGAACGGCTTCACGCAGTGCAGCGGATCGGCGGCCTCGGAGGCGAACTCATTCCACAACAGCGTATGAATCGCCTTGACCGGATGCACCCGGGCGCCGGTGGCGCCGGCGATCATCACGTCGGCCCAGCCGCGGGCGATGATCAGCCCCGCTTCGCGCAACGCCAGGTTGGCGCTCGCGTCCTCCAGAGTGATCGAGTTGTTCGGGCCGCGGGCATCGACGTTAATCCCGATGTGGCAGGCCGGCATGTTCGGGAGATACTTGAGGAGCCACAGCGGCTCCATGTCTCCCAGCCCCTCCGTGCCCCAGCGTTCGAACACGAATTTCTGATCTGCGTCGAGGCACGCCTGGTTCGGATCAGTCAGTGTTTCCGGAGGCGTGAGCATGAGGTTCGCGCCGAATTCGACGCCGAACCGCTCGTGATTGATCTGCTCCGGATCGAGCTTCGCGTCCTCCATCGCCAGCGACGCCGACGCGACTCCGAGCTGGATGTCGCGGCACATCACCTTGATGCTTTTCCGCTGCGCTTTGAGATAGATTTTCTTGACGGTCTCGTCCGTGAAGTCCTTGATCTCGCCGGCCACTCCTCCGGGGATGATCGAGCAGTCGAACATCTGGACCGGCGCGATGCCGCTCTTGCCAGCCTGCAGGCTGCTCCAGAAGGCGTCGCGGCCGATGCCGACCGGACTGATGATGCCCAGCCCGGTAATCACGACCCGCCGGGTTGTCGCTTGACTGTTCATGACGCAGAGGATTCGGGATTCAGGATTCGGAATTCAGGGGGCGACTTCGACATCGTCTGCAGGTCCGGGGCCGGGCACGCCAGGCGTGCAATCCACATCCCTGAATCCTGACTCCCGAATCCTGAATCCTCACTATGCCACGCGGCCCAGGACCAGGCACGCGTTGTGCCCGCCGAAGCCGAAACTGTTCTTCAGAATCATGTTCAGCGGCACGCGCCGCGCCTCGTGTGGCACGTAATCCAGATCGCACTCCGGATCGGGATTCTCGAGATTGATCGTCGGCGGCGCCACCTGCTCCTGCAGCGCCTGAACGCAGATCACGAACTCCACGCCCCCCGAGGCTCCCAGCAGGTGACCGAGATGGCTCTTGGTGCTGGAGACCAGCAGCTTCTTGGCGTGCTCCGCGAACACCGTCTTGATGGCGACGGTTTCCGCCTTGTCGCCCAGCGGCGTGCTCGTCCCGTGGGCGTTGATGTAGTCGATCCGGCCGTTGTCGATGCGGGCATCGCGGAGGGCGGCGCTCATGGCCCGGGCGGCGCCGCGGCCTTCCGGATCAGGGGCCGTCATGTGCGTGCCGTCGGCCGTCATGCCATAACCGAGCACCTCGGCCAGGATCGTCGCACCCCGGCTTTTGGCGTGTTCGTATTCTTCCAGCACAACGACGCCCGAGCCTTCCGCCATCACGAAGCCGTCGCGATCCTTGTCCCACGGGCGGCTGGCCGCCTGCGGCAGCTCGTTCCGGGTCGACAGCGCCTGCATCCGCGCGAACCCCGACAGTCCCATCGGCGTGATCGCCGCTTCACTGCCGCCGGTCACCATCACGTCCGCCATGTCGTTCTGGATCAGCTTGAACGCATCGCCGATCGCGTTCGTCGCCGATGCGCACGCCGTGGCCACCGCGCTGTTCGGTCCCCGCAGCTTCCAGTGCACGGAGATGTTCCCGCTGGCCGCATTGACCATCAGCTTGGGAATCATGAACGGGCTGACGCGCGACGGACCGCGGTCGAACAGCGACGCGTGCTGCGTCTCGATCTCGCTGAGGCCGCCAATGCCGCTGCCCACGAGCACGCCGTGCCGGTACGGGTCGCCTTCGTTGAAATCAATGCCCGACTGCCGGATCGCCCGGTCGGCCGCGACCATCGCGAACTGGACAAAGCGGTCCAGCCGCTTGATCTCCTTGTCCAGCAGCCCCAGCGCCGCCGCCGCATCGAACTGCGGAATCTCTCCCGCGAACGTCACTTTGAATGTCGAGCAGTCAAAGCGCGTAATCGGACCAACGCCGCTCTTGCCGGCGCAGATATTGTCCCACAGTTCCGAGATTTCGCATCCCAGGGCCGTGACCACCCCCAGCCCTGTGACGACGACGCGCCTGGCCATCGGCTACGACTTCTCCCCACGCTGCTCGATGTATTCGATCGCGTCACCGACCGTCCGGATCTTTTCGTAATCCTCATCCGGGATCGTGACGCCGAAGGTGTCCTCAAAACGCATGACCAGCTCGACAACGTCCAGCGAGTCCGCCTTCAGGTCTTCCACAAAGGACTTTTCACGAGCCACGTCCTCGCGCGGAACGCTGAGCTGCTCGCTGACGATGTCCATCACTTTATCTTCGATTGCCACACGTGGTCTCCTGCGCTGAGAATGCTCGTTCCGGTTGAGACGGCGCTGATTTCAGTTTAAGGGTGGGCGTCGCGTTCCCGCAGCGGCGTGAGCGCGAACTCTCTCTGAGAGATGTCCGTTGCTGTGTCGGCGACCGCCACACATCCCCCCGGGACTAACGGCTGACGACGACTTTCCCCCGCACTGCGCAACGACTTGCGACTTATGCCCGCTGCCGCAATCGAGGGACCGGACGGCCAGTTTCCAGGCAGCTCCGGGCATCGGCGAAGGTATAACGCCTTTTGCAGGTTATGTAAACTGCAACGAGCGACGCAACCCGACGTACGGAACGGGGAGCACGGAACCCAGTTTGGTTGCCTCCCCTCTCCCTCCGGGAGAGGGGTCGGGGGGGAGGGAAAACAACAATCGACATACACTTCAATCGCCGCACGACCTCATGACCTCGCTCCGGCTGGCCGCCGTCCTGATCCTCGCCGCGTCGGCATACCGAACTGCCGGTGCGCAGGAGGTCTCGTTTCGCAACGACGTCATGGCCGTCCTCTCCAAAGGAGGCTGCAATACCGGGACTTGCCACGGGAACGCGTCGGGAAAAGGGGGCTTCAAGCTCTCCCTGCGCGGGGACAATCCCGACGCCGACTATCAGACCCTCGTCCGCGACCTGTCCGGCCGGCGGCTCAACCTCACCGAACCGGACCATAGCCTCCTGCTCGAGAAAGCCACGCTGGGGACCGGCCACGGCGGCGGACTCCGATTCCGCGCCGATTCCCCCGAGTACGCCCTCGTCCGCCAGTGGATCGCCGCCGGCGCACGTCCCGATGCCGACGCCGCTCCCCGCCTGGTTGATCTGACAGTGACCCCGGCCGAACGCATCGTGCCACTGCCCGAGGCCGATGTGCAGCTCCAGGCCATCGCCACGTTCTCCGACGGCGCCCGGCGCGATGTCACCACGCTCGCCGTCTATGAACCGTCGTCACAGATCGTCGACGTGTCCGCCAGCGGTCGCATTACGGCCGAACGCGCGGGCGACGTCACCATCGGCGTCCGCTTCCTCAACCGCCAGACGCCGATGCGATTGTCTGTGTTTCTCCCGCGCCAGGATTTCGGCTGGAACCCGCCGCCGAGCACCAATCCCATTGACTTGCTGGTTTTCGACAGGCTCCGCGACCTGCAGATTCACCCCTCTCCGCTTTGCGACGACACCACGTTTCTGCGCCGCGCCTGTCTCGATCTCACGGGCGAGGTGCCAACGGCCGACGAAGCCCGCGACTTCATCGCCAATGCCGATCCCCACAAGCGATCGCGACTCGTCGATCGCCTGCTGGACACCTCGGCCTTTTCAGAGTTCTGGGCCATCCACTGGTCCGATCTCCTCCGCAACGAGGAGCGCACCCTGGATCGCAAGGGGGTCGCGAACCTCCACGCGTGGGTTCGTACGCAGATCGCCGACAACACCCCGCTCGACGCGATCGCCCGCCGCCTGCTGACCGCCCGCGGCAGCACGTACGCCGAGCCGGCCGCCAATTACTACCGCGCCCTTCGCGACCCGGAATCGCGCGCGGAAGCCACGGCACAGGTCTTCCTCGGCCTCCGGCTCCAGTGCGCCAAGTGCCACAACCACCCCTTCGATCGCTGGACCCAGGACGACTATTACAGTTGGGGCAACGTCTTTGCGCAGGTCGACTACAAGGTGCTGGCGAATGACCGCCAGGATTCCAACGACAAGCACGAATTCGCCGGCGAGCAGATCGTCTTTTGCAAAGAGGACGGCGCGCTCAACGACCCCCGCAACGGCAAGCCCCCCGCTGCGCGACTCCTGTCGGCAACCGAATCTCTGCCTGCTGACACCGACCGCCTCGCCGCTGTCGCCGATTGGGTCACGTCGCCCGACAACCCCTGGTTCGCGCGCACACAGGCCAATCGCATCTTCGCGCATCTGTTCGGACGCGGACTCGTCGATCCGGTCGACGACATCCGCATCACCAATCCGGCCGTCTATCCGGAACTCCTGGATTGGCTCGCGAACGACCTCGTCGCTCACGGCTTCGACCAGCGTCACACGATCCGCACGCTGATGAACTCCTCGCTGTACCAGCTTTCGTCCGAGCCGAACGACACCAATCGCGATGACGAGACGCACTTTGCCCGCAATACGGTCCGCCGGCTCACGGCCGAGCAGTTGCTGGATTCGATCATGCTCGCGACCGGCGCGGACGTGCCCTTCAACGGCTACCCGCCCGGCACCCGCGCGCGGCAGATCGCCGGCGTCGCCGCCATCCGCCCCCGGTCCCAGGCCCCCAGCATGGCCGACCGCTTCCTCACCCGCTTCGGCAAGCCGCCGCGCGAGCAATCGTGCGACTGCGAACGCTCCGACGAATCCACCCTCGCACAGACATTCGAGCTCATCAGTGGACCGCTGATCGACGACCTCCTCGCCCGCCCCGGCAACCGCATCGACCAGGTGCTCGCGAATCACGCCGACAACGCCGCCGTCATCGACGACCTCTACTGGACCACCCTCAGCCGCCCGCCATCCCCGCCCGAACAACAGGCCGCCCTCCAGCACCTCAATTCCCACAGCAACCGCCGCGCCGCCGCCGAAGACCTCCTCTGGAGCCTCATCAACTCGGCGGAGTTCCTCCTCCGTCGTTGAGCAGAATGCGGGAATGACAGAATGCCCAAATGTCGAATGATTGGGACTTGGGAATTGGGAATAGGGAATTGAACAAGTACGCAACCTCGTTCCCAACCTCCAGGTTGGGAACGCACTCACCGCCAAGCTCCGCTTGGCCCGAACGTCGCACGATGTTCCGACCAACCATTACGCATTACGAAATACGCAATAAGCAATCGATCGCTTGGCCCACACTCCGATGACGCCCTCCCCCCCCATCACCCGCCGACGCGCTCTCTCCATCGGCGGCCAAGGCTTCCTCGGCCTCTCCGCGCTGCCGTTCCTCGCGCAGCAGGCGGCC
>JAEUIG010000694.1 GCA_016795125.1 Planctomycetaceae bacterium
TCGGTCTGGTGAAAGAAGGCGAGCGCTATGTCCTGCTCACCGACATCATGGGAGACGAAGACCACTTCGGCGACATGGATTTCAAGATCGCCGGTTCTCAGCGCGGCATCACCGGCATCCAGCTCGACCTCAAGATCACCGGCATCAGCGAGGAAATCATCCGCAAGACGCTCGACCAGGCCCGCGAGGCCCGGCGCGAGCTGCTGCGGGTCATGCTGACCACCATCCGCCGTCCGCGTGCGGCCGTCTCCGACTCGGCTCCCAAGATTCGCCAGACGAAGATCGAAAAGGAAAAGATCGGCCTGCTGATCGGCCCGGGCGGCAAGACCATCCGCGAGCTGCAGGAATCGACCGGCTCCACCATCGACGTCAACGACGAAGGTCAGGTCATGATTTCCGCGCCCACCTGGGAAGGGGCGGACGGCGCCCTGGCGCGGATCGAAGCCATGACCGAGGAGATCAAGGTCGGCCGCATCTACTCCGGCACAGTCAGCTCGATCAAGGACTTCGGCGCGTTCGTCGAGATCGCTCCAGGCAAGGACGGCCTGCTGCACATCAGCGAGCTGGCCGAAGGCTTCGTCAAGACCGTCTCGGAAGTCGTCAAGGTTGGCGACCGCATCGACGTGAAGGTCATCGCCGTCGATGACCAGAACCGCGTCAAGCTGTCGCGCAAGGCCGTGCTGGCCGACGCCGGCGGCGGCGCGGCACCCGCCTCGGGCGACGCGACCGGTGCGGGTGATGCGACCGGCGACGACCTCGGCGATGAAGACCAGCCTCCCCGCGAAGACGGCGGCTGGGAACGTCGCGAAGGCGAGGGCCGTCGTGAAGGCGGCGGCGGCGGTCAACGTCGCGGCGGAGGCGGCGGCGGTCGACGTGACGGCGGACGACGCGGCGGCGGCGGTCGCGACCGTTAATCCGATCGTTGAATCGTGAAACAGGAGTGTGCGGAGCAGACAGAGATTGGGCTTAGCAACGCAGCGCAGCTGCGTCCCCCTCTCCGTTTCCTCTGTTCCCTCCTGTTTTTCCTTGCTTGTCCAGCAAAGCCCCGAGGGCTGCATGACTGTCCGGACGTCATCGCCGCCAGCCGTTGAGACGCCGGTCCTGTTGGAACCGGGCGAGCCGCAGTCGCGCCCCAACGGCGATACTGAGCTGGCGACCCTTGCCGGCGGCCTCGCGCACGAAATCCGCAATCCGCTCTCCACGATCCGCATGAACGTGGAGCTGCTGCACGAGGACCTCCAGGAACTGGACGATCCTCGCGTCGGCCGCATGCTGAAACGCGTCGAGCGAATTCAGCGCGAATGCCTCCAGCTCGACGACATCCTCGGCGCGTTCCTGCAGTTCGCGCGCGTCGGCGAACTCGAACTTGTCGAAGAAGACCTCGGCCGGGTCGTCTCCGATTTCATCCGCTTCTACGAACCGGAGGCGAAGCGCTGCGGGATCGAACTGCGGCCGCGCATCGCCGCCGATCTGCCTCGGGTCCGGATTGACGTGCGCCTGTTCAAACAGGTGCTGATGAACCTCGCGCTCAATGCACAGCAGGCCATGCCGCAGGGAGGCCTGCTGGAACTGCTGGCATACGACCGCGACGGCCGCGTCTGCCTCGACGTGATCGATACCGGCTGCGGAATGGAGGCGCCGCAGCAGCGGCGCATCTTCGACGCATTCTTCTCGACCAAGCCCAACGGCAGCGGCCTTGGCCTGCCGACCGTCAGGCGCATCGTCGAAGCCCACGGCGGCACCATCGCCTGCCAGAGCGAAAAAGGCCGCGGCTCGCGATTCACCATCTGCCTGCCAGCGTGAACCGATTTTGGATTTTGGATTTTAGATTTTGGATTGGGTGGAAGGACAACTGCTCTCGTAATCCAAAATCCAAAATCTAAAATCCAAAATCGCGACGTCGCCGTGACGTGCGGCGCCTTTCCGGGAACTTTCCGGTTCTCACTGCGGTCCTATACGGAGTTCGGGCCGTTTTCACGTCACCTCCCCGGCGGTTCCGCCGGCGCGATCCGCTCTTGTGTTAAGGATGGATTCTCATGCTGCGTGGCCTCCTGCCGCTGCTTCCCATTGCCCTGGGAGTTTCCGTGTATCTGGTGGGGGCGGAACCGCCACCCGCCGATCGCCGTGCACAGGGTGAGAAACTGTTCAACGACGGCAACTACAACGAGGCGTACGACCTCGTCCGTTCGCTGGTGCTCGACCCCGAAAGCCAGGGAGACACGCTGGCTGCCGACTTCAGCCGCGCGGTCGCTTGCCTGCAGAACCTGCAGCGGTCGCACGAAGTCGACGCCTTTCGCGAAGAGGCCGTCGCCGTACATGCCGGCGACTGGCGGCTGCTCGCGCGCGCAGCCGATTCGCTGCTCTATGGAGAACACTATGGCTTCGTCGTCGCCGGCGAGTTTCAGCGCGGCAATCAGCGCGGCGGCGGAGAATACGTCGACTCGACGCAGCGCGACCGCGTCCGCGCGTTGCAACTGCTCATGCAGGCCCGGACGCTGGCCGATCAGGACGCCGACAAGCCGGCGGTCTCGCAGTTGTACTCACAGATTGTGGCCGCAGTGTCGTTCGGCCGTGAAGGCAGCGAGGCGTGGCGGCTCCAGGCGCTGACCGATCTCGCCACCTTGCCGGACTACGATGAGGCCCAGCACTGGCGGCGCGGCTGGGGCGGCGGCTCTGCCGCGAAAGGCGCTCCGGTCGACGCCGATGGCAACCCGGTCCTC
>JAEUIG010000712.1 GCA_016795125.1 Planctomycetaceae bacterium
CCCGAATTCAATGAGCGCGCCTGGGCCGTCGCCAGCGACGTGATTCTGCAGGCGCTGCCGCTGCCGGAGATCGAGGATGCACCAGCCGTAGTCGTGACGCCCGTTTATCAAGGGGATGTCGCGGAAGTCTACGTTTCCCAGGGCAGCCGAATGCTGACGTATGTGTTGCACTCGGGACGGAACGGAATGCAGGTCGACGATGTGCTGCTCCCCGTGACCGGCCGCCCCAATTCGCTGAAAGCCAACATCGAGCTGCTGGCGCCGCTGTACGGGTTCGCCCTGGGCATTCACCATCACGACATGGAACTGCTCAAAAAGACCAGCGGCACCGGTCTCGCGCGGATGGTCTGGGCACATACGCCGAGCGTTCCGGACATCGGAGTTCGCGTGAACGACTACCTGACGTTGCCGATCCGCACCATCAAGACGGCAGACAACCGTTCGCTGGTGGAATTTTCGGACGGTCAACGCAGCGCACGCGCGATCCTCGTGCGGGAAGGTCGCCGGATCGTCGTGCAGGACGTGCAGTTTGAGGCCGGCAAAGGCGAAAATCAGAAAGTTGACTTTCTGCAGGCCATGCGCGACGTGCTCGCGGAACGCAATCGCGTTGCGGGCGGCGGCATCAATATTCCTGGCGGCGTCTCCAACGGTTCACCCGCACCTTCTGGCGTGATCCAGGCGGGAGGTCCAGTTCCCCGACTGACCAGCCGACCGCAGGTGTCACCGGCCGGCTTCGAAATGCCCGCCGACAGCCGCACTCGCTGAACCGTACTGGCCTGACCATCGATAACTGTCAGGCTCCGAGATCGTGAGCACAGCAGCAATTCGAAGGGCCAGATTTACCACGGAGTGCACGGAGGTCACGGAAAATAGCAGACTTGAGGATTCGCCGACTCCGTGTTCTCCGTGCACTCCGTGGTGAGCTTCTTTTCGTGAGTTCGAGTGGGCGTGGCTGACAAATACCGCTGGCCAGAGTACTACGAGCTTGTTCGTTTTGACGGCGGCTTGGGGCCGAAGAACTGGTAGTACGTGCATGCCAGGTTCGAGTTGTAGAGTTTCCGCCGGCGATCGGCCGTGCGCCCAAACAATCGCTCGAATGCCGGAAACGCCGTCAGCACGTAGATCGACCACGTGTCGAGCGCGCTGAACGCCCGCCCCATCTCACGGTACAACGGCTCAATGTCCCGCTGGTCCCCCATCCGCTCGCCGTACGGCGGATTGGTAATGATGCAGCCGTACTTCTTCGGCGATCGCAGCTCCGCGACGGGCAGCTGCTGAATGTGCACATCGTCCGCCACGCCGGCGGCGACGGCATGCTTGCGGGCCAGGGCGACGGCGCGCGCATCGATGTCCGTCCCGATGATCTTGATTGGCAGTGCGGGTTGGATCATTCGCCGGGCTTCCTCCCGCGCGGAGGTCCACAGGCCGGAGTCGAACTGCGGCCAGCCTTCGGCGGCAAATGTGCGTCCCAAACCCGGCGCGATCCCGCGCCCGATCAGCGCCGCTTCGATGGCGATCGTCCCCGTGCCGCAGAATGGATCGACCAGTGGCCGTTCGCGGTTCCAGTAACTGAGCCGCACCAGCGCCGCCGCCAGCGTCTCGCGCAGCGGCGCTTCGCCGACGTACGTGCGGTAGCCTCGGCGATGCAGCGCGTCGCCCGACGTGTCGAGCGTGAGCATCGCCCGGTCGTTCAGCAGGCTGATCTCGATGCCGTACTGCGGTCCGGATTCCTCGAGCCACTCGCCGCCGTGCGACTGCTTGAGCCGCTCGGCGATCGCCTTCTTCACGATCCGCTGGCAGTCCGGCACGCTGTGGAGCTGCGACTTCACGCTGCGCCCGCGCACCGGAAAGCTCCCTTTCGAAGGAATCCACTGATCCCAGGGGAGCGCCTTCGTCTGTTCGAACAGCTCGCCGAAGTCGCGCGCCTCGAACTCGCCGATCACAATTACGACGCGGCTCGCGGCCCGCAACTGCAGGTTCGCCCGACAGACGGCGGCTGCCTCCGCCGCCCACCGCACGCGGCCGTCCGTGATCGTGTGCTCGGCGTAGCCCAGTTCCTTCAGTTCGCGCGCGACAACTGCCTCCAGCCCGAACGCCGTGGTCGCAATCAGATCCAACTGCCCGTTCATCAATTGCCGCCGTTCTCAATTCGCCGGGGCTTCCCGTCGGTCCAGCCCCGGCCACCCAGTCCGCGATTCAACAGAGCCTTATTGCACCGCACCGTTCCGCCGCACAAACGGATAAAACCAGATCCCGTAGGGCAGGAATCGCGGCTTCAATGGCGATTCAAGCCTTCGGGGATTCTTCAGTACCCAGCCGTACCGATCGCGCACGACATCCACCGGGACACAGGCCGCCCGCGCATCGGCCGCCGTACATTTTCGGCAACCATCCAGTTCCACCGTTCCCACCAATTCGCCGCGAGGCAGCGACTCGACATCGAGTCCGTGCCGGTCAAGCGCGGCCTGGACGATCTCCCCCGCACCGGGTGTGCGGGACGCGTACAGGTAGATCGTGCCGCGGACATTCGTCGGCACGGCCCGCACTTCGATCGTCTTGATCCCGCGGAGGATCAGTTCCGCCCACGGCTGGCGAATTCCCAGCGCGGGCAAAGTCTGATCGATATGAGGTGGCGCCTCTCCGGCCGGGTTCTCACGGCGCCGCGAGCGCGAAGGCCGCGTGATATCGGGCGAGTCCCGCACAGTTCCGCAGTCCATCTGTCCGGAGTTCGAGGGCCATGAACACGTCGTCCGGCACATCATACTCGCAACGGATGCCAAAGCGACTCGCCGGCACAAACCCAAACCGCGGGTAGTACTCCGGATGTCCCAGCACCACCACGCCGTGCCAACCGGCCTCACGAACTCGCTCGATTCCCGCTCGAACGAGCGCCGTCCCAATCCCCCTGCGCTGCTCCGAGGGAATAACCGCGACCGGTCCCAGACCCAGCACCAATGCTCCAGGGCTCTCCGTCGCAACGGGACTGAACGCCGCATGACCGACCACAACATCGCCAATCCGCGCCACGAGCGAGATCGTCAACGAACTCGCCGAACGCAGCGCATCAACGATCGCGCCTTCGGTTCCTTGCCCAAATGCCGCGTTGTTCAATACACGGATTTCGTCGGCATCGTCGGGAAGTTCAGGATCGATCAACACGTCGGTCATACTCAAGGAGCATGTTGGAGTTCAGGCTTTAGCCTGCTTTTGTACTGCCAACGCCGGAATTCCGATGGCGACCGTCAGCAGCCCGGCTGCTTCAGCGAGTAGTGGGACTGTAACGAGCAGCCTGAAGGCTGAACTCCAACCTGACCAATCTACTTCCCGCGCAAGCCTGCCTTCACTTCCTTCAGCCGCTCAAATTCCGGGAGGTCCTTGTAGTGCTCGTCCAGCGGATAGCAGCCTGAGATCATCCCGTTGCGCGGCGCCGTTGTGCAGTCGCTGAAGGTGCGGCAGAGCTTCTTGTCGGCTCGATAGTCCGCGCCGGCCAGCGTCTTCGCCGGCAGCTCCCAGTCGCTCAGCACCAGCCGGCCGATCCCGACGCTGTCGACCCACCCCGCGCGCACCACCGCCTGGGCCACGTGCGGCAGGAACTCCTGAAAGTAGGTGTACGAAGTGCCGA
Source organism: Planctomycetaceae bacterium (assembly GCA_016795125.1). Taxonomy (GTDB): domain Bacteria; phylum Planctomycetota; class Planctomycetia; order Planctomycetales; family Planctomycetaceae; genus JAEUIG01. Next base: position 3,623 of record JAEUIG010000712.1, read on the forward strand.
CGACCGGTACGTGCGGCAATCGCTGCTTGACGTCGCGGACGGCCTGGACCTGCCGTACGCAGCCGACCAGCGGATCTTCCGGCGGTTGGTATCCGTCCGACGGCGGGTAAAACGCCGGCCGCTGCATGTGCGGATTGTAATAAGGAGAACCGGCGCTGAGGTTGAACAGCGCGACGCCGTTGTCGCGATGCAGCATCTCCATGAGCCGGATCGGTTCCGCAAGATCGAGTTCCAGCGGATTGTCCCGGTTGCATCCAAAACCCGGATAGTCTCGCTCCCAGTCTTCCGGCACACCGACGCCCGGTTTCCCGTTTTCAATTTCGCGAGGCCGGAACGGCGGAAAGTCATACAGACTTAGCCGCACGCCGATCATCAGCCGCGGGCACTCTGCCCGGATGCCGGTGACGATGTCGCGCAGAAACTTCGTCCGTCCCTCGAAATCTCCGCCGTAGGGTCCTGGCCGCGTGAAGGCCGACAGGAACTCGTGCCCGAGATACCCGTGGCACGACTTCACGTCGACGAACTGGAACCCCAGCCGGTCCGCCAGCTGTGCCGCGACGACGTAACGATCGATCAGTTGCCGAATATCGCCGTCGGTCCAGACGCGCGAATCGTCATCCGGCGCGATCCCGACGCGGCGATCGAGCAGCGGATGGTGATACGCAATCCGCGGCTCGGCCCGGTCCTTGCGCGTGGGCCGCGAATAGCGGCCCGAGTGCGTGAGCTGCAAACCGACCAGGAGGTCGCGCGAGCTGTTGGGTCCGAACTGCTGCTCGTGCGAACTGATGAGCGTCTGCAGCAGCTCGTCGATCCCTGTCTCGTTCTCCGGCCGGTAGTAGAGCTGGTTCGGATTCGCGCGCCCGTCCTGCTGCACGGCAAAGGCTTCGCCGCCCCAGATCAGCTTGGCGCCGGACAGTCCGAAGTTCCGCCAGCGGCGCAGCGTGTGTTCGGTGGGCTGGCCGTCGGCCGTGCCGTCCCAGCCTTCCATGGGATGGATGCACCAGCGGTTCCCGACGGTAAACGCGCCGACCTCGAACGGTGCGGCCAGAGGCGACCCCTCGTCCGCCGACAGGGGCGCGTCGTCACACGGCAGTTCCAGGCCCAGGGTCGCGAGATGCTCCCGAAACTGCTCGACCGACTTCAATGCTCCGATGCGTGCATAGCTCATGCGGGCACACTAGCCCGAAGCGCCAGCGAGGGCCAGCGACTGTAAAGCAACGACCGCACGTTCTTCCCGGAGCGGTGGGGCTGATTCCCGCCGCTGGACGCAACAGGCAGCCCTAAATCCAGAATCGTGTTCGACCGGGCGGCGGGGGGCGTGTTAGGATGGTTTTCGCTGGCTTTTGGCGTTCTGCGAAGCCGATAGGGGCGGTGGTCTTCGACTTCATAATGTCTGACCCTGGTGTTCTGAGGATTCCTCGTGGCGCGAGCGCCGGCCCTCACTCGGCGAATGATCTGGCTGGGCGTCGGCCTGCTGGCCGCCTCGGTTGCGATCGCCGTGTTTGTGCTGCCGGCGCGCGGCCCGTCCAAGCGCCGGCAACTGCCTTCCCCCGTCGCAGCGTCCGCAGCGGTGCGGCCAGCGGAGCCTGCCATCGTTCAGCCGCCGGCGGATACCCGCGCAGTCTGCCGCGAACTGGTTCAGCGCCACTCGGGAACCCCGCCCGTCACTGATTCTGCGGCTCCCAGCGACCCGGCTCTGTTTGACAATCGCCCCGACGGAACCGAACCCGTCGCCGCGGCACATTGGGCATTTGCCAGGCCGCGGGCCGCAGCGCCACCGGAGATTGCCGACCGCGCGTGGGCGCGCGATGCCATCGACCGCTTCGTCGAACAGCGGCGCGAAGCCGAACAGCTCGCACACTCTCCCGAAGCCGACAAGGCGACCCTGATCCGCCGGCTCTCTCTCGACCTGCTGGGACTGCCGCCGACCCCGGAAGAGGTCGACGCGTTCGTCGCCGACAGCGAGCCGGATGCGTTCGAGCGACTCATCGATCGACTGCTGGCGTCGCCCCATCTCGGCGAAAAATCCGCGATCCGGTGGCTCGACCTCGCCCGTTACGCCGACACCAACGGCTTCGAGTTCGACGCCCAGCGGACGCTGTGGCTCTATCGCGACTGGGTGATCGACGCATTCAACCGGGACATGCCGTTCGACCAGTTCACCGTCGAGCAGCTGGCCGGCGACCTGCTGCCGGACCCGGCAGACTCGCAGCAGGTGGCGACCGGGTTTCTGCGCAATTCGGCGGTCGCGCCCGACACAATGACGCATCGCTTTGAGATGCTGGTCGACCGGGTGAACACCATCGGCTCCACGTGGTTCGGCATGACCTTCAGCTGCGCACAATGCCACGACCACAAGTTCGATCCGCTGACGCAGCAGGAGTACTACCAGCTCTATGCGATCCTGAATAACTCGATTGAAGAAGTGACCGGCGCCGCATACGTGGGTGAGACGCTGACCGCCGCATCGCCGCTGACAGGCGAGCTGGCCACGACGCTCGTGCTGGCCGAACGCGGCGAGCCCAGCATCACCTATCTGAAAGTGCGCGGCTCTCCGGCCGAGGACGGGGAACAGGTGGAGCCCGGTTTTCCCGCGTTTCTGCATGCTCCACGCTGCGGCGACGGCGACCGGCTGGCGCTGGCCTGCTGGCTGACCGACGCCGACAACCCGCTGACCGCGCGCGTCGCCGTCAATCGCCTGTGGGAGTCGCTGTTCGGCATCGGGCTGGTGCGCACCAGCGACGACTTCGGCCTGCGGGGCGAATTGCCGTCGCATCCGGAGCTTCTGGACTGGCTGGCGGTCGATTTTCAGCGGAGCGGATGGAGCAACAAGCAGTTGATCCGACGTTTGACGATGTCGGCGACGTATCGGCAGTCGCCGGTCGTTTCCACCGACGCTCTGGAACGTGATCCGCAGAATCGCCTGCTGACGCGCGGCGGGCGGTTTCGCGTGGACGCGGAGGTCCTGCGCGACATCGCGCTCTCGGCATCAGGCCTGATGTCCACGAACCTGGGGGGACCGAGCGTCTTTCCGTGGCAGCCGCCCGGCACGTCGGAGAACGTCGAGTTCGCCGCGTTCCACTGGAGAGTCGACCAAAACGAGAACCGCCATCGTCGCGGCCTGTACACGCATTGGAAGCGACGCACGCTATATCCCAGCTTTGCGATCTTCGACGCGCCCAACCGGACTTCCGCCTGCGCGCGTCGGGAGCGCAACACGAACCCGCTCCAGGCGCTGGTCTCTCTGAACGATCCGGTCTTTTTCGAGGCGGCGGTGTACCTCGGCGGGCGGATGCTCGACGAGACGGACGGATCGCCGGCCGCCGCCATCACCCGCGGTTTCCGACTGTGCGTTGGCAGGTTCCCGACTCCACAGGAACTGCCGCTGCTGCGTTCCTTGTTCGACGCCGAGCAGAAGCGATTATTGGACGATGCCGACGCCGCGCTGGCACTGGTCGGGGGCAGCGATGTCGCTGCCAGATTCCCGCATCGGCGGATCGCCGACTGGGCAGCGTGCGCTGTCGTGGCGAATTCGCTGCTGAGTCTGGATGAGACGGTGTGCCGCGAGTAGTGGGTAGTGGGTAGTGGGTAGTGGGTAGGAAGCAGCGGATGGTTGACGTGTCTGAGAACATGATCGATCGGTTCAGTCGCCGAGCGTTTCTGTCGCGTTCCAGCGCGGGTGTCGGGTCGCTGGCGCTGGCGTCGCTGTTAAGCCAATCGTCGCAGGCCTCAGCGACTTCAGCGACGCCGCTGCCGGGCGTATCCCACTACCCCGCCAGGGCGAAGCATCTGATCTTTCTGTTCATGGCGGGGGCGCCGTCGCAGATTGATCTGTTTGATTACAAGCCGAAGCTCAACGAATTCGATGGGCGCACGGCGGATCGCGAACTCCTGGGAGATGTGCGGTTCGCGCAACTCCGTCCCCGCAACCCGAACGCCCCCTCCAAGCTGCTGGGATCTCCGTACAAGTTTCGGCAGCACGGCGAGTCCGGCGCGCTGGTTTCGGAACTGCTGCCGCACATTGCGGGCGTCGTCGACGACCTCTCATTCCTCAAAGGAATGAAATTCGACGAGCAGGTGTTCGATCATCCGTTTGCACAACTCACGCTGCTGACCGGCGCGCCGCTGGAAGGGCGTCCGAGTCTCGGCGCGTGGCTGAGCTACGGACTGGGGAGTGAGAACGCCAATCTGCCGGCGTTCATCGTGCTGATGTCGAACCTGCTGCCGCGCGGCGGGTCCGGCACGTCGAGTTCGGGATTCCTGCCATCCGTGCATCAGGGTGTCCCATTCAACTGCCACGGCGACCCGGTGCTGTTCCTCGCGAATCCTCCCGGGGTGACGGCCGACGCGCGGCGGCGGTCGGTCGAAACGATCAACTCACTGAACGCACTGCGTCGCGATTTGATCGGCGATCCGGAGATCAGCACACGGATCGCCGCCTTCGAACTGGCCTGCCGGATGCAGACCTCCGCTCCCGAACTCGTCGATCTCACCCGCGAACCGAAACACATCCTCGAACTTTACGGAGCGGAGCCGGGGAAGCAGTCGTTCGCCAACAACTGCCTGCTGGCGCGGCGGCTCATCGAGCAGGGCGTCCGCACGGTGCAGCTCGTCGATCTGGACTGGGACCATCACGGCGACACACCCGCCCGCGACCTGATGGGTGCCCTCCCCCGCCAATGTGCGTCCGTGGATCGCGCCGTCGCGGCGCTGCTGTCTGACCTCAAGCAGCGGGGACTGCTGGAGGAAACGCTGGTCGTGTGGGGAGCGGAGTTCGGCCGCACGCCAATCGACGAACGCCGCCCCGGCACCATCCATCTCGGCCGCGACCATCACCCGTTCGCGGGCACGTTCTGGATGGCCGGCGCGGGAATCAAACCAGGCCAGACGCTCGGCGCGACCGACGAACTCGGCTTCATGGCGGTCGAGCGCCCGACGGAGGTCTTCGACGTGCAGGCCACGATCCTGCACCTCATGGGCCTCGACCACGAACGGCTGACTTACCGCACGCAGGGCCGCGACTTTCGGCTGACGGACGTGTATGGAAGCGTGATTGGCGAACTGCTGGCGTGAGGGGGTGGGCTGGAGAACGTCGTACGAATTCTCTTTGTGGTACGACGCAGCAATCGATAAGGGCGCACTGCAATGACGACCCGTCCCTCTACATACGTCGTCCTCGCCTGCATCAGCGTATGTGGCTGCGGGAGTTCTGAAGTGGCAAACAAGCCCGAGTCTGCTGCGCAAGTTCAACACCAAGCCATGCCTTCTGAGAACACCATGCACCAACTTAACTGGTCTGAAATTCGAGAAGCTCTGACATCGGCCATCCGAGACGCGCTTCCCCTGGAGGTGCAAAAAACTGCGGGCGACCGCATCTCGGGCATCGGTCTGGAAGTGGATGCGTTCTACGGATCAGCGAGTTTGTACCTGCTGCCAGAATCGGCTGCTCGTGATCTGAGCCCGGAAGAGCGAGACAACCTTGGAGACTGGCCCATCTCGACCTGGGAGTCTGAGTCCGATTATGCGCCTGCCTTTGCTGCCCATTGGGGGGTGTGGGAGACGTGGTTTTACGATCACGTCGACGACTTTGACGATGACGAATCAGTTGCGAAGGGGCGGGCGCTGCTGCAGGCTGGGTGCGAAGCCATGCAGGCGATTGAGTCCGAAGGTCTCCTGGATTCGTTACCGCAATCAGAAGGATTCAAGATCATCATTGCCGACCACGACGAACCGCGACATCTCTCTCTTGAGCGTTACGAGCTGTTCGTCAAAACGGGAACGATCAAGGGAGAATGGAACGAAGCGTACTGAGGGGCGGCGCCGCCACTGCAGAGCAGAGGAGCGACGACGCATCGTCCCGTCCAACGCTGCTGGCTTGGCCGGCCTCTGACCGATCCGCACGCCCGACCGCAGGTCTCCTGATTGCAATCGGGGGCGACCAATGCACCGGGAGACCTGCCGTCGGTCCTGCGGCAACGAGCCCGTTTGGCAGTGAGGGAGACCTTCGGTCGGTCCTATGGCGCGGTCAGGAGACCGGCCACAACTGAGGCGGCGCGGTCGGGAGACCGGCCGCAACATCGTCCCGCTCAATCGGCCAGCCCGTAGCGCACGATGCACCACAGGGCCTGGAAGCCGTCTTTCCAGCCGATCTTTTTGCCCTGCTCGTACGTCCGGCCGTGGTAGCTGATGGACATCTCGAAGATGCGGTACTTGCGGCGGGCGATGCGGGCCGTGACTTCCGGCTCGAAGCCGAACCGGTTCTGCTTGAGCTTCGGCGCGACGTCGCGGACGACCTCGCGCGTGAACAGCTTGTAGCAGGTCTCCATGTCGGTGAGGTTCAGGTTCGTGAAGCAGTTGGAGAGCAGCGTCAGGAAC
>JAEUIG010000745.1 GCA_016795125.1 Planctomycetaceae bacterium
CGGAAGTCGTCCGCCTGATCGGCGTCCTTGCCGCGGAAGGTGAAATACGAATCTCGCACGGCCTGCAGCAGGACGCGCTCGATGCGCTGACCGTCGGCGGTGAGGACTTCGACGAACGAGTCGAGCTTCGAACCGGAACGCGCCGCGTTGACTTCGATCACCCATTCTTCACCCGCGCGGGCATCAAACCGGAACAGGTCGATGTCGGGAGGGGCGTCGGCCGTGGTGGTTGCGTCGATGACGCCCGTGACCTGGGCTGGTGCGGCCGCCACGGTGGCCGCGGACGGATCGTTGTTCGGCTCCTGCTCGGCGACAGTCGACATGGGAGCGGCCGACTGCACAGGGATGGCCGTGACGGCGGCAACCTCCTCCGCCGCTGACGCGGATCGGGAACCAATTGGCACCGATTGCAGCGAGCCGTCCATGCGACCCAGCAGAAACGCCGAACCATCGCCGGCGACGGACAGGGCCATCGCGACGGCCGGCTGCTGTTCGTAGAGCGCAATCTCGCTGTAGCTCGAGGTGTCCCACAGCTTGACCGTGCGGTTCTCAGCCGAGGTGACGAGCCGCGTGCCATCGGGGCTGAACCCGATGCGGACGATCGGACCTTCGTGGGCGAAGCGGGCGATCCTGAGCGGGTTGATCTGCGTGGACTCGCGGGACACGAAGTCCCAGACGCGGATGCGATTGTCGGCGCCGCCGGCGACGATGGACTTTCCATCGGGACTGAAGGCGACGGCGTATTGCTCTTTGGTCGGCTGGCCGAGCGTGTCGAGACGTTCGCCGTCGGCGACGCGCCACACCTTGCAGGTATCGTCGGCGCTGGCGCTCGCGAGAGCCGTCCCGTCCGGGCTGAAGGCCACGTCGTAGACAGCGCCATTGTGACCGGTCAGCGTGCGGAGCTGATCTCCCGTGGCGGCATTCCACAAGATGATCTGCCGGTCGTAGCTGCACGTCGCGAGTACTGTTCCATCCGGCGACAGTTCGGCGTCGTACAGCACGTCCCGATGTCCGGTGAATTCTCGGACCAGCGACGCGTCGGCCGCATTCCAGATGGCCGCGCGGCCGACCTGCCCCGTGACGCCGGAGGCCGTGACGAGCTGCGCGCCGTCGATCGTAAAGTGCACGGCGGTCACTTTGCCGGGGAAACCGGTCAGCGTACGCACGGTTTCGCCCAGCCCTGTCGGCGCAGCGGCATCAACGGGATGGATCGTCACCTCGCCGTAGCGGGCGATCGCGATCCAGTTCCCGTCGGACGACCAGTCCACGGACGAGACGGGACGCACGTCGGTATGCGACTCGATTTCGGGAACGATCAGCTGCGTGCGGTCCGGTTCAGCACCAGACGGCCCCATCGCGCCGGCGTCGATCCACGCCTTCAGCACGGCGATCTCATCGTCCGTGGGGCGCGGCTCTCCTTGGGGCGGCATCAAAGGTTCCGCCCCGCCGGTGAGCACTTGAATCACCCGCGAACTGGCCGCATCCCCCGCCAGCAACGCCGGCCCATCTGGCGTGCCGAGCTGGATCGACGCGAATGACTCCAGCGAGAACTTACCCTCGCGATCGGTGTCGTTGTGACAGCCGGCGCACTACTTCGTGAGCAGCGGCGCGACGTCGCGGTCGAAGTCGGGGGAGTCGGCGGCAGTTACCAACGAGTTGATGGCAGCAACCGCGATCGCTATTGCAATGGATCTCATCCACACGCTCCGATGGAATCTCAATCTCGATACTCGCTTCCGACGCATCTGAAATGCCGCAATGTCAATGATTAAACAAAAACTCCCGCGTGCTCAGCACCGCCCAGTACACGTCTTCCAGCACAATCCGCTCGTCGGATGAGCCGGACTCCGGCAGCATTGCCAGCAGTTCGGTGCGTTCCGACTGCGTGGGGTATCTGGCGAGGCAGCCCATGTAGATTTCGTCGAGCAGGGCCGCGTCCGACATGCCGGTCTTTCGCAGCGCGAGCAGCTTCTCCACGCGGTTGCCGGCGGTCTTCAGTTTCTCGTTGATCGTGTCGCCGTTGGAAATGTGCAGCACCTGCACCATGCTGGGTTCGTTGCTGCGTTCGCATTCGCACACGATCCGCCGCTGGTTGCGGCCGAACGCCTGCAGGAAGTAGTTGTCCACGGCCGAGTCGTAGAGCTGAATCGCGCGCGTACCGAGCGGGTAGAAGTCCGTGTCCTGGTAGTCGGCGCCGGGGAACGCGATCCGCGTGAACTTCGACGGCACTTCGGTCACCTGCACGATCGCATCGTGCAGCACCTCCGCCGGCATCCGCCGCGGGTAGTAGCGCGAGTAGAACCGCTTCTCATCCTTGTTGCCGTCCAGGGGCTGACTCGACCGCTGGTAGGCGTTCGATTCGAGGATGACCTTCATCAACGTCTTGAGATCAAACTTGTTGTCGACCAGGAACTTCGCGGCCGCTGACAGGAGCTCCTCGTTGCTCGCCGGATTCGAGGCGCGCAGGTCGTCCACTGATTCGACCAGGCCGACGGCAAAGAAGTTGGCCCACACGCGATTGGCGATCGAGCGCGAGAAATACGGATTCTCCGGCGCGGTAAGCCATTGCGCGAGGACGATACGGCGATCGGCCGGGTCGTCGATGGGCAGCGGAGCCGCATCGAGTGGAGTCGGCGGCTGCGGCTTGCCGGTCCTGGGCTGGACGAGATCGCCGCTCTGGACGACGTACAGCGTGCGTCCGCCGTCGCCGTTTCGCGGTTCGCCGCCCCACCCTTTCGCCCGCACGCGGGCAAACATGTTGGCCATCGCGTAATACTGGTCGTTGGTCCATTTCTCCAGGGGATGGTTGTGGCACTTCGCGCAGCCGATCGACAGTCCGAGAAACGCCTGGCAGGCGTTCTCGGTCATGTCTTCGGGGCTCTGGCTGAGCGAGTAAAAGTTCGTGGCGCCGTTCTCGAGATTCGTCCCGGTCGAAGTGATGATCTCGCGGACCACAGCGTCCCATGGCGAGTTCTTCTCGACGTGGCTACGGACCCACATGTAGTACGCCTTGAGCGCGGCAGGCCGGAGCAGCGTGCCGTTGAGCATCAGCACGTCAGACCATTTGTACGTCCAGTAGTCGACGTATTCGGGCCGTGCGAGCAGCGCGGTGATGAGCTTGTCACGTTTGTCGGCGGCCGGATCGGCCAGGAACGCCTCGACTTCGGCGTTCGTCGGCAGCATGCCGATGGCGTCGATGTACGCCCGGCGGAGGAACTCAGCATCGGTGCAGGCGGGAGACGCCGGCAGGCCCAGCCGGGCCAGTTGGGCATTGATGTGCTCATCAATGAAGTTCCGCGGCGCCCGCTGGTCGACAACCGCCGGTACGTCGGCAGGCTGGCCGGCATACGGAACGACGATGCGCGCGAGAACCAGTTTGCTGGCGTACCAGGCAACGATCGATCCCTCCCCAGGCCCGACGATGCTGACCAGGCCGTTGTCATCCACGCGGCACACGGCTTCATTCGACGACGACCATTTCGTCCAGCCGGTGACATCGTCACTGTGGCCATTCGAGTCGACGGCCGAAACGAGTAACTGCTGCGACTCACCCACCTGGTGCAGCGAGCGGCCGGGGTAAATCTCCAGCCGCTCGACGCGCGGGTCATCGTCGGCCGGCGCGGCGGCGCCGTTGGCGATCCACTCGGAGACAATGCGGTACTCGCGCGAATCCGTCGTGAACCGCAGTCCCCCCTTGTGCGGCATCGCGCCGGAGGGCTTCGCAAGAAACAGGCTGCGCCCGGGGTCGGCAAACTCGACGCGGCGGCCGCGGTCCTGCTCCACAATGTTGAAGTGATCGGTCGCCGGATCATACCCACGCAGCGAGAGACGAAAGCCTCCCTTGCCGGCGAGTGCTCCGTGACAGGCCCCGCTGTTGCACCCAGCCTTCGCCAGGATCGGCTCGACGTGATTGCGGAAACTCCACACGAACGGTTCGGCGGTTCCTGCGACCGTCACGCTCACGGTGGCCGTCTGGCCGTTCGCAGCAGCGGTGATCGTCGCCATGCCATCCGCAACGGGCCGAACCACGCCATGCACATCGACGGTGGCAACGTCCGGCTTGTCAGATGACCAGGTGACGCCGGCGGCGACGTGCTGCGTCGCCTCGCCGTTGGCCTGCTGCTGAAGAATCAGGCGCTGCGCGCTTTCATGCGAGGAGAGCCTGACTTGCGTAGGGAGGACAGCGATTTCGTCGGCCAACGAAGTCGCTCCGGCAAGAGCGATGCATGCTGCGGCAAGATAGTGGCAAATCAGTTGCATGAGCGACTCATTCAGGACAAGTAAGCTTCAAGACGACGTGGTTCATAATTCCCGCCACCCGTTCGACGAAGTCACTCGTCTGTCGCTCGCGTTATCGATCACGAGCGATTGTGTGCCGTCGTCAGGTCTTGTTAATCCTCAACAGAAGGCATCCGACGTTGGGTTGTTGCGAGATCTTCATTGGATGCTTCCTGAATCGAAAAGCGACTCAATATCTCTCGCACCGTGGAGTAGGCGGAGAACCTCAATTCCATTCTCAACGGATCGATAGAAAACCAGATGGTTCGGAAATCGCCGGATACGATAAACACGAATGTCGGTGATCCGATCGTGCACTGAGCAGTAGCGAATTCCGAGGTCGGGCGATTGGGCCAGGGCGGCTGTCGTGAACTCGACCTGCTGCAAAAACTTCACGGCGAGATCGGAGGATTGCTTCCCTAAATACAAATACACTTCATCGATATCCCTTTCTGCGCGAGGTCGAAAAGTCACATGTGCCATCATGCCATCTCGGCTTCGAGTCGCGCCTGAAGTTCAGCACGCTTTCTCTCCCACCATTCTTCATCGACAGGGAAGGCAGGGCCAGAATCCAAACCCTCCAGGATTAGAGCGTCAATGGCTGTTCTCGACGCAGTGCTCTCCTGCAACACGAGCGCCTCAATGAACTCGCCAGGCCCTGCTAGTCCCCGCGCCTTCACCTCGCGGTCGATGATCTTGGCGACTTCATCGGTCAGCGATATCTGAATATGTGTCATCTGTCACCTCACGCAAACAGTTCATGAATCTCGCGGTGCCCGAAGTCCACCAGGGGGAACGGGCGGCCGGCCGGGCCGGGCAGCGTCGCTTCGAGGTCGAGACCCAGACTGTGGAAGATCGTGGCCGCGATGTCCGCCGGTTCGACCGGGCGGTCGGCCGGGACGCCGCCGATCGGATCGCTCGCGCCGACCACGCTGCCCCCCTTCACGCCCCCGCCGGCGAAGCCGCAGGTGAAGCACTGCGGCCAGTGGTCGCGGCCGCCGGCCGGATTGACGCGCGGCGTGCGGCCGAATTCTGCGAGGTTGCAGACCAGCGTCGTGTCGAGCAGGCCGCGCTCGCTAAGGTCGGCGACGAGGGCGCTGTAACCCTTGTCGTACAGCGGGGCGACGATGTCCCGCATGCCGGCGATCGACGTGAACGGCTTGGACCCGTGGATGTCCCACGTGATTTCGTCGAACACCGTGAGGAACGTATTGATCGTGACAAACCGCACGCCGGATTCGACCAACCGCCGGGCAAGCAGACAGCTTTGTCCAAACCGCGTCATGCCGTAACGCTCACGCACCGCCGTCGGCTCCTTCGTCAGGTCGAAGGCGTCGCGGGCCTGCGGGCTGGTCATCATGCGGAAGGCCGCATTGAAGTTGTCGTCCAGCAGCGCCGCGTTCTCAGTGGACTCAAACACGCCGACGGTCTGGTCGACGACGTCGCGCATCTTGCGGCGCCGTTCGAGGCGAACGGTGCCGATGTCGGCCGGCGGCAGCAGGTCGGGGACCTGGAAATTCTCCTGCGACGGATCGGCGTTGAGGACGAACGGATCGTGCGCTTTGCCGAGAAAGCCGCCGGCCTGACCGTTGGGCAGGTTGCCGCCGCCACGCCCCATGAGATGCGGCAGCACGGCGAACGGCGGCAGGTCCGTCTTGCGCCCCTTGAGGTAGCCGAGCACCGCCCCGCAGTGGGGCGTGTTGACGCCGCCGGTGAACAGCCGCCCCGTCTGCAGCATCTGCCAGCCAGCGTCGTGCACCGCCGCGCCGCCATGATGGACCGAGCGGACGAAGGAGACCTTATCAGCAATGCTCGCGATGCCGGGCAGGATTTCCGACAGGTGCAGTCCGGGAGTGGTGGTGGAGATCGGCTTGAACGGTCCGCGAATTTCGGCAGGCGCGTCCGGCTTCATGTCGAACGTATCAAGCTGGCTCGGCGCTCCGAGATTGAAAATCATGATGCAGGCGCGGTCGTTGTCGGTCTTCACCGCGCCGGCGGCCTTGGCCGCCATGTACTGCGGCAGCCCGAGTCCCACGGCGCCGAGCGCCCCGACCTGCATGAAATCCCGCCGAGTGACGCCGTCGCACGTCCGTGCCTTGCCCGTTCCGGTGAGCGTGATCATGGGAGTTCCTTGAACTCGGAGGTCCGTGAGTGACCGGGAAGATCGCGTCTTTTCCAGCAGACGAATCGGTCGCGCACTGAGAGCGCGGCCGGCCCTCTGCCGATTCTGCATCTTACCACGGCGGTGGACGGAAGTGAGGGTCGGCGGGAGGATTTCTTGGGGCGGAAGTTGGGGAACGCTTGCAGAACCGCGCCTTGCTCCCGTTCGATATTGCCGTCCCGCTGTTTGCTGACTTCCGACCCTCTCATCCGCTACTGTGACTTTGCTCCGTTTCTCTGAAAGGCATGGCATGGTTCGATCGGCCTGGCGTCTGCTTGGTGGGACTCTCGCGATTCTTTTGACTCTGGTGACACCGGTCGCGGCGGCCCCGGCCGGTTCCGCCGGCGCGGTGATGAACCTGCTGCGCAGCGGCAAGGTGCCTCCCGAGCGGCTCGGACCCGTCCTGGAGATTGTCTGCACGCGCGGCAACGCGCAGGAACTGGCCTACGTTTATGAACAGGTCCTGCAGCCGGATGCCTTCCCGGAACAGGTGCGGGTCGACGTGCTGCAAAAACTGGCCGATGCGGCCCTCACGCGGAAAGTGATTCCGGACGGCGACCTCGGAGGCATCGCCGGCCTGCTCACCGCCGAGGCTTCGAAGCTGCGGACGGCCGCCATTCCGCTGTGCGGCCTCTGGGGAGTGCGTGCGGCGATCGCTCCTCTGTCGCAGGTTGCCACGGACGTCATGTCGAGCGACGCTGATCGCACGGCGTCACTCAACGCGCTGTTGCGAATCGATCCCATCGCAGCGGCCACTGTGATCGAGACCCTGACGGGGGACTCGCAACCCTTCGTCCTGCGTGCGGAGGGAATCGCGGCATTGACGCGGATTGACCTGGCCAAAGCCGCCGCCCTCTCTGCAGGAGCGCTGGCGGAGGGGACTGCGGGAGACGATCCCTCCCGCATCGTCGACGCGTTTCTCGAACGGCAGGGAGGTTCGGACGCATTGGCGTCGGCTCTGGGAAATACACCGCCGCCGGAAGACGTCGCCAAGTTGGCGCTGCGGCGGATGTATGCCGTCGGCCGCAGCGATGCGGCGTTGTCGTCGGTGCTCGAACAGGCGGCGAAAGTCGCGGGAAAGGTGACGACGCCGACCGGCGCAGACCTCGCCGCGCTCATCGCCGAAGTCGGCACGCACGGCGATCCCGCGCGGGGCGAAGCGGTTTTTCGCCGCAGCGACCTCAGTTGTCTGAAATGCCACGCCGTCAGCCAGGCGGGAGGGCAGATCGGTCCCGATCTGAGCGCGGTCGGCTCGAATTCACCGGTCGATTACCTCGTCACCGCCGTCTACGACCCGGACGCCCAGATCAAGGAGGCGTACGTCAGCAAGACGGTGCTGACCGTTGACGGCCTCACGCTGCAGGGCATCGTCGTCGACCGGACCGACCAGCGGCTGGTCCTGAAAGACGCCGACGGCCGCCGGCACGAGATTCCGCTGGCCGACATCGACGACGAGATTGAAGGCAAGTCGCTGATGCCGAAGGGACTGGTCAAGTTCATGACGCAGCAGGAGATCGTTGATGTCCTCGCATTCCTGTCGCAGCTCGGGCGGCCCGGACCGTATGCGGTCCGGGCGACGCCCCGCATGCAGCGCTGGCGCGCGCTGAAGGACGTCCCCCTCGAACTGCAAACCGACATCCCGAACGACGAGCTGTTCGAGGACCGCATTCTGAAGTCGGCCGCGTGGTCGCCCATTTACGCCCGCGTCGACGGCGCGCTGCCCTTGGACGAGGCAGTAGAGCAATCGGCGTCCGGGTCCGTCATTTACTTGCAGGGAGAGTTCGACGTGCAGACGGCCGGTCCGATCGGCATCCGCGCGATCTCCAAGGCGCCGCTGTCGGTCTGGGTGGACAGTGAGGCTTTCTCGACCGGCGGGGACGTCATCGTACCCGCAACGGCCGGTCGGCACAGCGTTACCCTGCGTGTCGACTCCACCGGACACGACGGAGCCGATGTGCGGCTGGAACTATTCCGACCGGCCGACTCTCCGGCCGTCTTCGCGGTCGTGGACGGGCAGTAGCACGTACTAGCCGCGACCGTAAGGGAGCGCATGAGGACGCTGTGCGCTCCCTTACGGTCGCGGCTGGTAAAGTGCGCACCAGTCACAAACACGCTTTGATGATTTCGCTCCCAACACGGGCCGACTTGCGGGCGTACTAACAGCATCACATCTCGCTTCGCTGTTCGTCGGCCCCCTCGTTCCTCACTCCCGGAGGAGTTCAGCGATGTCTGCGCCCGCGTTGCGTTCACCGGCCCTCTCCTGGCTGTACAACCACAATCCGTTCTATGTCATCAG
>JAEUIG010000025.1 GCA_016795125.1 Planctomycetaceae bacterium
AACGTGGAGCTGCTGCTGCCGGACAGCGGCATTCAGGATGGCGGGGCCGGCGGCGAATGCCGCAGCACCGGCTGCGGAACGGCGGAGAAAGTCGCGACGCGAGAGTGAGGAGCGCATGGCAACGACTCAGGGGTGGGTAGGGTTTGCGTCACTGACGCGGGGGGAGACGAACAACCAAAACTCACATGCCGGTCAAGCGACGGGGCCAATCGTACGCCCCGTCAAAATCCGAGAGCCGCGGGGACCTTCCACGCGGCTCATCGCACTCCTTGCAGAAGCTTGCCGGCAACGCCGGCCAGCGTCCCATCTTCGGACGCCGTTACTTTGCTGAGTCTTCGGTCTTCTCGACGATCTTCAGTCCCGGAACCGTGATCTTGCTGATCTTCACCGACGTGTACTTCTGGCGGTGACCGGTGTGCCGGCGCACGTTCTTGCGGCGGCGGAACTTCTGGACTTCGAGCTTCTGTCCTTTGACGAGCGGATCGACCACCTCCGCTTCGACCGAAGCGCCGGAAATCTCCGGAGCGCCAATCACGCTGTCGCCGCCGCCGTTGGCGAGCAGGACTCGGCCCAGGGTCACCGTCGATCCCGGCTCGGCGCCGTCGCGGTAATCAATTCGAAACGTGGCGCCCTCCTCGACGCGAATCTGGCGGCTGCCGTCCTCAACAATCGCGAACATAAACTGAAACCCTTTGAGTAGTCCGAAAATCCAACGACCAGAGTGACTGGCGGGGGGCGGTGACTTTGACCGCTCACCTGGCACCCGCTCCAAATCCCGTCACTCACAGTGTATGCGTCTACAGACTCAGGATCATAAGCACTCACCGGTACGAATACGAGTCACTGGCAGGCAATCCGGCGATTTCCTGGCCAATGTCGTTCAGGCAACGCACCCGCAGGTGTTCCGGAAGCACGTTAAGGCCGACCCTGATTTCCACGATGACGTGATACCCCTCTTCGAGGTGCGTCATCTCGCGACGCTTCTTGTTGATCAGGTAGTCCGCAACCCGTTGGTGGACTTCCAGTTCAATGCGTTTGGCGTCCGGCAGGCTGGCGTTGGTCATCAGCGTCCGCATGACCACAATCGCCATGCTCTCGGCCGTTTTTACCTGGCCGACGCCCCGGCAGCAGGGGCAGTCTTCGTACACGCTGCGCCGCAGCGACGGTCGAATCCGCTGGCGGGTCATCTCAATGATGCCGAACGGGCTGATCCGCAGCACCTTCGTCCGCGCACGATCTCGACGGACGCAGTCGCGCAGTTTGCGCTCGACCTGCCGGCGGTGACGCTCCTCCCGCATGTCGATGAAGTCGTTGACGATCACGCCGCCCAGATCGCGGAGACGTATCTGCCGGGCGATCTCCTCGGCCGCCTTCAGGTTGACCTGAAACGCCGTCTGCTCGGCGTCGTCATCCACCCGGAAGCTGCCGCTGTTGACGTCGATGGCGACAAGCGCCTCGGTCTGATCGATGACGATCGACCCGCCCCCGGGCAGCGGGACGTGCCGCGCCTGGATGCGATCGATCTCGGATTCGATCTTGTACTTGTGGAAGATCGGCTCCTTGCCGTCGTACAGCCGCACGCAGTCGGCGTGTCGCGGCATCACGACTTCCATGAACTCCTTCGCACGCTCGTAGGCGCGCGGTTCGTCGATCCACACGGCCTCGATGTCGCCGGTGTAAATGTCCCGGATCGTCCGGGTGATCATGTCGCTTTCTTCGTAGATGTCGACCGGCGACGGCTGCCGTTTGATGCGGCGGACGATCGTCCGCCACAGCCTCAGCAGATACTGCATGTCGCGCTCGAGTTCCTGCGCGGAGCGATCGACGCCGGCGGTGCGGACAATGAAGCCCAGGCCTTCGGGCGGCTTGATGTCGCGGAGGAACTGCCGCAACTGGCGGCGGGCGCCTTCATCGGCGATCTTGCGGCTCACGCCGACGCGCTGCAGCGCGGGCATCAGCACCAGGTAGCGGCCAGGAATGCTGATGTACGTGGACAGGGTCGGGCCCTTCGTCCCGATGCCTTCCTTGATGACCTGGACCAGCACCTCGCTGCCGCGCTGGAAGATCTCCTGGATCGGAGGCTTGTTGCGGGCGCTGCGCTCGTTGAACTTGCGCCCGCCGCGGCCGCGTCCGCCGTTGCGCCCCCGGTCGCGGTCGCCGCCGTGTGAGCCCTCGGCGTCCCCGCCGTCGGACTCGAAGTCGTCATCGTCATCGTGCGGTCCGCCGTTGCGGTCCTGTTCGCTGACGAGATGCTTGTAATACTGGTATTCGACGTCGCTGACGTGGAGAAACCCGTTGCGGCCGACGCCGAAGTCGACGAACACGGCCTGGATGCTCGGCTCGATGTTGACGACGCGACCCTTGTAGATATTGCCTACAAGGTTTCCCTGGCTGATGCGCTCGACGTACAGCTCTTCGAGCGTGCCGTCCTCAATGACGGCGATCCGGCTCTCCTCCGGCTGGAGGACGTTGATCAGCATTTCCTTCTTCATGCAGGTCCCTTCGTCGAGGGTGACGAACGGGGCGTCGAGTCCTGCCGGCACGGGGCGCAGGGCCGCAGCTGCATTGCTGCGTTCCAAAGGTCGCAAGGCGCCCGTCAGGCGCCGCTGCAGTTGCAGCCACATCAGCATTGGGGTGTGCCGCGCACACCAGGCTCAATGAGCCGGCTGACGAAGCGCCCCCCCTGGGCCGCCCCGCCACTTGCCAGACGTGCTGCGTTTCGACCTGCGATGTGCCTTCGGCTCGGAAGATCGCGGCCCGCGACAGGCGGACGCTGGCAGCCAGCGGCGGTCGCTCCGACGGGGAGCGCAGGCCGGTGGCGGCAGAAGCCCGCCATACGACGGCAGAGCCGGCGCACGAGGGCCTTCGTGATCGAACCGTACGGAACTGACGCACTCTGTTCGAAACCAGTGATTCGTTGTTTCCATTGCGGGCGACTGGAAGCCGCCGGCATCGGACCAGGGCTACTCCGCCAGGTCCGGACAGATTCGCTTTAATTCGCCGCGCAGAAACCCCTCAATATCGCGCGCCAGGTCCAACTCCATGGCCGAGGCGGCGATCTGCTCCGCGTGTGCGATCGTCAGGCTGCGAATCACCTCTTTGACTTCGGGCACTGCCTGCGGAGTCGCGCTGAGGTTACGCAGTCCCATGCCGACGAACAGCGGGACAAACTTCGGATCCGAACTCATCTGCCCGCACACCGTCACCGGGAGACCGCTCTCGGCGCCGGCGCGGACCACCATGCGGATAAGCCGCAGGACGGCCGGATCAGCAGAGTTGTAGTATTTCGCAACCGCCGGATCGGACCGGTCGGCCGCGAGAGTATATTGAATCAGATCGTTGGTGCCGATAGAGAAAAAGTCGACTTCTCTTGCAAATTCGACCGCCATCAGCGCCGCCGACGGGACTTCCACCATGATTCCGACCGGCACCGAAGCGTTGAATTCGACTCCCTCGTCCGTCAGATCCTCCTTCACGTCCTCCAGGATCATCTTCGCCTGCCGCAACTCCAGCAGCGACGATATGAGCGGGAACATCACGCTGACCTGGCCGGTCGTAGCGGCTCGCAGAATCGCTCGCAACTGGGTCTTGAACAGCTGCAGGTTATCGAGGCTGAGCCGGATGCTGCGGAGTCCGAGTTCCGGATTCGCGCAGCGCTCAAAGGTCTCTTCCGCCGGGAGCACCTTGTCGGCGCCGAGGTCCAGCGTCCGGATCACGATCGGACGGTCGCCCACCTTTTCGATGACGGCCCGGTAGGCGTTGAAGTGGTCCTGCTCCGTCCGCTCGCGGGCGCCGGCGAGATACAGAAACTCGGTCCGGTACAGCCCGATGCCGTCGGCCCCGCGCTCGATGCAATGCTCCGCTTCTTCGGGAAACTCGATGTTTCCGTACACGTGGATGCGGGTCCGATCTTTCGTCTCGGCCGTTCGCGGGCTGAGCGACAGGATGCGGGCGGCGACGGCGCGGGCCTTCTGGGCCGCGTCGCGGTATCGGGCGATCGTGTCTTCATCCGGGTCGATCAGCAATTCACCATGATTGCCGTCGAGAATGACCGTCGTGCCGCCGGAGATCTCCGTGAGAAAGTGGCCGACGCCGACGATCGCCGGCAGTTCCAGCGCGCCCGCCAGGATGGCCGTATGACTGGTGGCGCCGCCGATTTCCGTGGCGAAGCCGAGCACGTGCTTGCGGTCCAGCACCGCCGTCTCGCTCGGCGTCAGATTGTGCGCCAGCACGATCACGTCTTCGGTCAGATGCGCCAGGTCTTCCTTCTGCTCGTTCAGCAGGTTGCGCAGGATGCGCCGCTCCAGATCGAACAAATCGTTTGCGCGTTCGGCCAGGTAGGGATTGCCCAGGTTCTGGAGCTGATGGGCATACTTGCGGAGCACGTGCGATGACGCGAACTCCGGCGAGTAGTGCCGCTTACGCACCAGTTCATCGACCTCGCTGATCAGCTTGGGGTCGCGGGCCAGTTGCAGATGGGCGCTGAAGATCGCACCGTACTGCTTGCCAATCTGCTCGTTGGCCTGTCGCTCGTTGGTGGCAATCTCTTCGCAGACGTGGTCGAGGGCCGAGCGAAATCGCTCCAGCTCGGCTTCGGCGTTGTCGGCGCGAATAAAGCGACGGCGGATGCGGAGGGCGGCGGCGCCCAGCACCATCGCGGGGCCGATGGCCACTCCGGGAGATACGGCGACTCCGCGCTTGACGATCATGTACCGTCGGTTCCTGCACGGCGGGCGGCAGTCGGCCGCTCGACGGCGAAGTTGAGCGCGAACAACTGGGCGATCGCGTCGACAACCAGAGCGTCGCCGTCCCCTTCGGCCTCGACCTCCAGGTTCGTGCCGCACTCCGCCCGGAGCTGCAGGAGATCGAGCACGGAGTGAGCGTCGGCGATGATGTTGTCGCGCCGCAGCACCACGCGCCCGTGGAAATCCCGCACCGCCTTGGCGATCTCCGAGGCGGGCACCATGTGAAGCCCGTTTTCCAGCGTCACGGTCACGATGCGGCGGATCATGGCGTTCAGGTCCGATCAGCGGCGTGAAAGAGCGCGGCGGGAGGCAGCAATGGATGGGACGTTTTCGCGATCAAGGTGCAGCACCGACGGGGCGCCGGAAGACCGCACCGGCGGCTGCGCCTGCCCGGAACCCGCCCGCGAGGCAAGGGCGGAGATGCCCCGGGTCAGGTCTGGCCTGCGTCAGCTTCCGACAGCAGGTCCCAGACCTGCGCCTGAGTCGACGACTGCCGCAGGAACCGGCAGAAGTCATCGCTCTTCAGATGCCGGGTGATGGTCTCCAGGCCCCGGAGATGGTCGCCCGGCCGGTCCGGAGGCGACACCAGCAGGAACAGGATGTACACGTCTTCGCCGTCGAGGCTGGCGAAATCGAGCCCGCCGCGGCTGATGGCGACGGTGCAGATCAGCGAATCGACCGACGGATGCTTGGTGTGCGGCACGGCCACGCCGCGACCGATTCCCGTGGAACCCAGTTCTTCGCGCTTCAGGATGGCGGCCACAATCTGGCCGTCGTGATCGTTGGCGATCCGTCCCGCGTTGCGCAGGCCTGCGATCATCTCCTTGATGGCCT
Organism: Planctomycetaceae bacterium; assembly: GCA_016795125.1. Taxonomy (GTDB): domain Bacteria; phylum Planctomycetota; class Planctomycetia; order Planctomycetales; family Planctomycetaceae; genus JAEUIG01. The sequence continues at coordinate 5,580 of JAEUIG010000025.1, forward strand.
CATCCTTCGTGGTGGCCTTCAGGTCAGGGATGATCGCACGCTCGACGACAAATTCAGTCAGCTTCATTCATCGCTCCTTGATCGGCGCCGCGACCGTGTCTCACGGACGCTCGCCTCTTTCCCGGCCCGGACCGCCCGGACCGGACCGCAAGTCTTGACTGGGCCGAACGGCACAGTTCTGTTCGGCGCACAGGCCGCCGGTCCGGCTGCGCAGTCGCTGTTTTCTTCGTGGGAGTGGCGGTCGCAGCGGCGGCACTACATCCGCTTCGCGTCGCACACCCCCGGCAGCTATTCCAGTTCGCCGTCGCTCACTTCCGACTCGACGATTTCATTCATCGGGACGTCGCGGCGATGGTCCTGGACTTTCTCTTTGTACTTCTTGATCTGCTGCTCCATCTTGTGGAGCGCCCCGTCAAACGTGGCGGACGCATCGTCCCCTTCCGCGTGCGCCACGAAGTTATGCTTGTGCTCCGCATCGACCAGGATTTCCGCACGGACCCGGGAGTCGATGAAATCGAGCGTCACCTGAATCTGCGTGACGCGCTCGAAATAGGTCAGCAGCTTCTCGGACTTCCGCGTAATGTAGTCGTTGAGGTCGGGTTTCAGACTGCCGTGACGGCAGGTAATCGCCACTTGCACCGGCTCGTGCTCCTTGCCAGGTTGTCCGCCTCGCCCGCATCATCGAACCGTCGGCAGCGGCTGCCGTCCGGACCACGACGTGCTCTGCCCGCCCCGGCTCCGTCGACCGGAATCCACGGGCCACACGGCGGCGCTTGGTCGCGGTGCACCACTCCGGCGCACCTGCAGTGGCTCCGATTCTAGCCCATGCGCGCGTGCGGTCAATTGTAAAGGATTCCGCCGCCCCGGCGAGGTCGCCGCGCAACAACCAGCGTGGGCGGTCAGCCACCCGCTTTCTTGACTTCGAATGCCCGCACAGCGGCAGTGGTATCGTATCGCAATTGCAGCGACCCGACACGATCTCGCGCCCGCGGGATGTTGATTTCAACGCGCCGATGACACAATACGGCCGTTCTTGGGTCAATCCCCTGCTGCTCGTGCAAAGAAGAGGTCCGCTGACCATGCTTCGATATTGCGTGCGCCTGCTGCTGGCAATCCTGTTGATGGGCGATGGAATCGCCCGGGCGCAGGATGCGTCCGTCCCGTTCCGGATTCAGATTCTTGACGACCAGACCGGCCGGGGCGTTCCGCTGGTCAGGCTCGAAACCGTGAACAACATCTGCTTCTACACCGACAGCCAGGGGATTGCGGCCATCGATGATCCCGATCTCGAAGGACGCGACGTGTTCTTCCGCATCGGCAGTCACGGGTATGAATACCCGCAGGACGGTTTCGGAATTCGCGGTGAACGAGTGCGCGTGACGCGCGGCGCCGCCACGACCTTTTCGCTGAAGCGAATCAACATCGCCGAACGCCTGTATCGATTGACCGGCGCCGCCATTTACCGGGACAGCCTGCTGACCGGCGCGCCGGCGCCGATTCCGGATTCGCAGTGGAACGGACAGGTCGTCGGCTGCGACAGCACGATCTCGGAGGTCTACCACGGCAAGCTGTTCTGGTTCTGGGGAGATACGAATCGACTGCAGTACCCGCTGGGAAACTTCCAGTCGACGGGCGCGACGTCGCCCTTGCCTTCCAGAGGAGGGTTGGACCCTGCGGTGGGCGTCGAACTCACGATCTTCACCGGCAAGGAGGGTTTCGCCCGCGGCATGGCCGAGATTCCCGGCGACGGCGCCTCCTGGCTCAGCGGGCTGACCGTCCTGAAGGATGACGCGACCGGGCGCGAACGCATGCTCGCCGGTTACGTACGGGTGCGTCCGCCGTTTGACGTCTACAACTCCGGACTGGCCGAGTACGACGACGCCACCGAAACCTTCCGCAGCATCGCCGAGTTTGGAAAGGATCCCGTCGTGTCGCCGTGCGGCCATCCGATCCTGCTGCGGACCGACGGCGTCGACCACGTTTACTTCGGCAATACCATTCCCTTCATCCGCGCGCCGGCACGCGTGGAGTCTCTCCGAAATCTGGGTGAGTACGAAGCCTACACCTGCCTGAAGGCGGGAAACCGTCTGGATGACCCGGAGATCGAACGCGCGGCGGATGGTGCGCCCATCTACGCCTGGAAACGCGACACCCCGCCGATCGGTCCTGAAGAATTCAAGAAGCTCGTGGCCAACGGCGTGCTGAAGCCTCACGAAGGATTGTTCCGGATTCGCGATCGCGATACCGGCCGCGCGGTGCGGCCGCACTTCGGTTCGTGTTACTGGAACGACTACCTTCGCAAGTTTGTATTCGTGTTCGTGGAATCGGAGGGGGAGACCTCGCTCCTGGGCGAGGTCTGGTGCACGCTCGGCGACTCGCCGACCGGCCCATGGGCCTATGCCGTGAAAATCATCACCCACAACCACTACACCTTCTACAACCCTAAGCAGCACCCGGCGTTCGCGCAGCAGGGGGGCCGCATCATTTACTTCGACGGGACGTACTCACACACGTTCTCGGGCTACCCGGAGCAGACGCCCCGTTACGACTACAACACGATCATGTACCGGCTCGACCTCGGCGATCCGCGCATGACGCTGCCGGTCGCCGTGTATCGCTCATCGAACGAACAAACGTCGCCGCTGGTGAAGTTCGCACCCGCCAGCGCAAACGAATCGGCGGCTGGCATCCCGGATCGTTCTCGAATCGCGTTCTTCGCCTGCAATCGGCTCGTCGACGGCCTGGTCCCGGTGTACACCGACCCCGAAAACGCTGCTGCGCTGACTCTGAAGACGCCTGCCGGCCGTCAGCCTGCGATTGCGTTCTACGCCGTCCCTGCGGACGCGGAATCCCCTCCAACGGCGACAACCCCTCTCT
>JAEUIG010000034.1 GCA_016795125.1 Planctomycetaceae bacterium
GATGTGGCTGATCGGGATGCCGAGATGTTTCGCATACTCGATCTGCGCTCGCAGTTCGATCTCGACTTCACTGGCCCGCACGTTAGCGGCCACCAGCGGCACGTCGTCCCACAGGTAGCCGTCGTGGTCCACGAGGCTGGGGACCTGGTCCACAGGCGCCACGGGACCCCAGCGGTAAACGTCCCATTCGGAGTTCAGCGTGAGGTGGATGCCGTAGTCGAACTCGGGATGCTCCTTGGCGTACCTGGCGAACTCGGTGACCCAGGGGCAAGGCATCATGATGCTGCACGACTTGACGATCCCCTTTTCAAGGGCCTCGATCGTCCCGACGTTGACGGAGTGACACATGCCGGCATCGTCGGCGTGAATGATGCGATATCGCTCCTGCGGCTCGCCATCGGCCGCGAACGATGCGCCCGCGCCGACACAGACCAGCCAACAGACTGCGAACACTACTCGAAACACGGGTGTCTCTCCTGAAATTGCGGAACGGAGGCCGTCGGAACGCCTGAATCTGCGAGTAATGCAGCGATCGTATCGACCTCGGCAGCCGCGGAACAGTCGCAACCGAGTGCAGCACACAGTGAAATCCCGGCGCTGCGCGAGGAGTTGACAGTCCGCCAGCCCGGTCGTAGATTCAAGACGCCTGCGTGCAAGTCCCCGTAGCTCAATTGGATAGAGTGTCGGCCTCCGGAGCCGAAGGTTGGAGGTTCGAATCCTCCCGGGGATAGTTCGCTTCCGGATTTCCGCCACGCCGCGAGTGCCGTTTACCAGAGCACTTGCGGCGATTGCGTTTACCGCAACTCGCGCCCACGTCGCGATTTGAGCGCGACCTTCGGCCCGCGGAAGCCGAATGTCAATTCGAGCTCGTCAGCGCTGGCCAGCAGGAGCTCAACGACGTCCTGCAGGTCGATCGCCGCCGACCGTTCCCCGTCGTTGAACCGCTGCGGCGCGATGGCGGCCACCTTGCGGCTGGAGTCTGCAACTCGTTGCATGGTTCCGCCCCCCGACTTGCAGATCGTGAACTGGCCGCGATCGGCCTTCCCAAAACCGCCTTCGGCGGCCCGCATCGCTGCGGGGATGTGACATCAGTTGTCTCGGACGGGAGACGCATCCACTCCGTTCGGCAGCGATCTAACGGGTTTCTGCAGCTTTTTGATGGCCAAATCTGGCCGCAATAATTCCCGGTCGCTCAGGCACATGTTCGGGGTGCTCTCGCTGGCACTTCGTCCGCACCTCCGGCAGAATGACGCCCCTTCTCGCTTGCGTGCTGCTGCAGTCTCGGTCGCTCTTTCTTGTCCACGCACCAGGGATCTCCCGCATGTCTGACACGAATCGAACGACGGATGCCATTGGCTCGGACGGCAATGCTCCTGTGAATCAGCGGCCGGCGGGCGAGGCTCCGCGGGTCGAGCTGGATGATTCCACTGCCGTTGCGCTCTACGCAAACATGTGCCGTGTCGCGACCACGCCCGAAGAGGTCATTCTGGACCTGGCGCTCAACCCGAATCCGATGGGGGCCTCGACGGAGAAGATCCGCGTGTCACAGCGAGTGATCCTCAATCACTTCACGGCCAAACGGCTGGCCGCCCTGCTGATGGCATCGGTGCAACGGCACGAGCAGCTCTTTGGCGTGCTGGAGACCGACGTCCGCAAGCGTGTCAAATCGTAGGCCGCCACGTTGACGGCGGTCAGCGCCCCACTCCATGATTGCGGTCTGCCGCCCGAGGAGTGCGCGAGCGAACGAGGTAACAGGCCGGTGGGCGCGTGGAGTCCCTCAGCATGAGTCCACAGCGACGTGCGTGGTTTCAATGGCGATCGCCGCGCTCCCGGGCACGCGCCGTCCGTCGGCTCTCCTGGGGCGTTGAGCAACTCGAAGGGCGCCAGCTCCTCGCCGGCAACGTCGCTGCCGTGATCGCCGACGGCAATCTGACCCTCACGGGAGACGACGCCGCCAATAGCGTTGAAGTCACGCAGACCGCCGCCGGGATTGTCGTCCGCGGACTGGCCGGAACGACGATCAACGGTTCGGCCAGCGCGTTCACCGTCGTCGCCGGTCAGTCTACGCTTTCCGGAAATCTCAAGATCGATCTCGCCGCCGGCGACGATGCTGCACTCATCGCGGGTGCGTTCACGATCGCCGGCGATGTCGAGGTGCATGCCGGGAACGGCACCGATCGCATCGGTTTCGACGGTGTGACGGTCGATGGCGACGTCATCGTCCACGGCGGACATGACGCATCGCTGGTCCAGATCGACGACGCGGAAATCGGCGGCGATGTACGGCTCGACGTCGGCGTCGGCGACACCACGCTGGTCATCAAGAACGCCAAGGTGGGTGATGATCTGCGGATTCGCACCCGTTCCGGCGCGGCGGCGGTCGCCATCCAGAATTCTGAAATCGGCGACAATGCCCGCCTCAAACTCGGCCGCAACGACGACAGCGTGCAATTCGACGAGGTGACAATCGGCGGCAAAGTCCGCGTCCGCACCGGCAGCGGCGACGACTTTGTGATGTTCGATACGGTCGACATCGACGGCCGCACCCAGGTGCAGCTCAAGAACGGGGACGACGACCTGGTCCTGAGCGGGACGAACTCATTTGCGAAGCAGTTCCAGGCGGAGGGAGGCCACGGCGACGACGCGCAGGACGTCGCCGCCGGCAGCACCTTCACCGGCGGACAGAAAGCCCGGCACATTGAAGGGGACGATGTCCCGGCGAGCGTCATCCAGTCGGAACTGAACGACGCCACGAGCGGACTGCTCACGCGCGCGACTGCGCTCCAGGCGTTTTTCGACGGACTGGCGTCAAATGCGCTGCCGCTGACTCTCGACGTTTCCTCGAACCAGCCGATCTCCTCGAATGGGACACAGATCGTCGGCGCGGCGTCATTCGTCATCCGCGCGACGACGACTCCCGGCGCGACGGTCAAGGTCGATCGCGACGGGAACAGCGCATTCGACGACGGTGAAGCGGTCGCCAATGCGCAGGGACTGGCGGTCATCACCGTCACGCTGCTCAACAACGCCGCGAATCGCGGAGCGAACGTTCTGCAAGTCCGGTCGACCCTCGGCAGCGGTGAGACCACGCAGACCCTGAACGTCCATTACGCCGTGGGCGATGTGGTCCGATTCGATACGTCCGCCGGCGCGTTCGACGTCGAATTGCTGAACGCCGACGCCCCGAACACGGTCGAGAATTTTCTGGACTACCGTACACGGTTCGCCGGTTCGATCCTCCACCGTTCAGCGCGAAACGCCGACGGCAGCGACTTCATCATCCAGGGGGGCGGATTCGGCGCGCCTCCGAACCTGACGGCCATCACGACCGATCCGGCGATCAACACCGAGTTCAAAGCGGCCAACTCGAACGTCCGCGGCACGCTGTCGATGGCTCTCCCGCCAGGGAACCCGAACGGCGGCACCAGCCAGTGGTTCATCAACACGGCCAACAACGCGTTTCTCGACGCCGCGCAGCACACGGTGTTCGGCCGCGTGATCGGATCCGGCATGACGATCGTCGACGCGATCCATGACCTGACCGCGTTCAACCTGGTGGGCGTTTACAACAACGCCGCGCTGAGCACCGTCCCGCTGACGAACTACACCGCGTTTACCCAGAACCTGACCGGTACCGCAACGGTCGCGGCCGGCGCGACGCAGGTGACTGGAACCGGAACGCAGTTCACGACCGAGCTGAAAGTCGGCGGCGCGATCCAGATCGGCACGCAGACGTTCACAGTCTCGGCGATCGCCAGCAACACGCAGCTCACGCTTAGCCAGGCCCACACCGCCGGCGCGACGGCC
>JAEUIG010000039.1 GCA_016795125.1 Planctomycetaceae bacterium
TTGATCTTTGCCGGATCGTCCCCCACCACGTTTTGCGCCGCCGGGACATACCAATGCCAGATGGTCCTGTCGTAATTGAGTTCCAGCCGCGTGTAGTTCATCGGCGGCAGTTCGCCGAGTGCGGGAGGGTCGTCGACTTTCAAGGCGCGAACACGTTCACGAATCTGCTGCGCTTCGTCGGATGCCAGCGGGGCGGAGTCTGCCGACGGGAACTGTCCGACGACGCCAATCAGGTTGTACCCGCCAAACGAGACGATTCCGAACTTTCCGACCGTCGCCAGTCGCAACAGGCAGAACAGCAGGACCGGCGCGCACAGCAGGCCGCCGAGGAGTGCGATGCGGGAGATGAACTCGCGACGGCCGCTTTCGCGTGTCGCGACGATGCTGATCAGAATCGAGGCGGGCACAATGGCCAGCATCGCCGGACGAATGAGCCAGGCGGCCGAGGCCGACAGGCAGACGCCGGCGGCGATGCCCAGCGTGCGGCGATCGGCGAACCGCACGGTGAATCCGATGGCCACGAGTCCCATCGCCGCAGCGGGTGTGTCGGTGGCGATGGTATCGGCATACAGCCAGTAGATGTTGGTTCCCATCAGGCCGATGAGGACCGCGAGACGCGAATGGGGCGACACAGGCAGGCTGGCGCTGAAAAACAGCGCTGCCGCCGCAAAGAGAAAGGTGTGTCCCCAGCACACCCAGCGATGCGATCCGGTCAGGCGCTCATGCAGCTCGAGATACAGCGGATAGCCGAGCGTTCGTGCCTGGGCGAGCAGCGCCGGAAACTGGAAGTCGAAATTGGTGTAGCCGGAAGTGTCGGGGACGTCGCGCGGCGTCGTCGCCCCCAGCCAGGCGGATGCCGCACAGAACATACCGAGCGTGACGATCGTCAGCAGCGGGACGGCGTATCGGCCCCCGCGTCGCGACGACGAATGCCTGAACTCGAGAGGGCTCATTGCCGATGGTGCGCGTACATCTTGCGTGATGGCGGGCGATACGAATTCCAGCCCGCTTGCAAAGTCGCATCGCCGGCCCATTGAACCACACGCTGCATCCGGCTGCAATTTGCCTCCCGGCTGCTCGACCAGTTCACGACCTGTCCTCCACTGACAAATCAACATGGCCGTCACACTCGCCCATCGCTCCCTCACGCGGCACATCGACCGCGAGGAGGAAGATCGCCAGCGGCCGCTCGATTTCGGCCTCATCCGCCGGATCATGAGCTTTACCCGGCCGTACGCGGCCAAGCGCAACTGGCTGCTGGTCACGGTCATCCTGCGTTCGATCCAGTTGCCGGCGCTCACGTGGGTGCTGGCGGCTGTCATCAACGGTCCGATCCAGCGGCGCGACGTCGACGGCGTCATGTGGGGCGCGATCGGTTTTGCGGTGCTGGCGCTGTTCACCCAGATCGTGATGCACTACCGGCAGCGGCTGGCGCTGGAACTGGGAGAGTCGGTCGTCTGCGATCTCAGGAACGCGTTGTTCGCGCATCTCCAGACGCTGCCGATGAAGTGGTTCCATCGCACGAAGGTCGGGCGCGTGATCAGCCGCATGACGTCGGACATTGAAGATGTGCGCATCGGCGTGCAGGAAGTGCTGTTTGTCAGCCTCGTGCAACTGGGACAGATGGTCGTCGCCGCCGCCGCGATGCTCTGGTACGACTGGCAACTGTTCCTGATCGTGCTGGCGCTGGCGCCGGTCATCTGGGGGATCAATCACTACTTCCACCGGAGGCTCAGTGTTGCACTGCGCGACATGCGGGAGTCATTCAGCCGGGTGACCGCCACCCTGGCGGAGTCGGTGCTCGGGATCCGTGTCACCCAGGGCTTCGTCCGGCACGAGGAGAACGCCCGTATCTTCGCCGAACTCGCGGCCGATCACTCGCGGTACAACTCCGTGGTGATGCGCACGCACGGCCTGTTCATTCCGCTGCTGGAACTCAACAGCCAGGCGTTCATTGCGGTGCTGCTGCTGCTGGGCGGCTTTCGCGTGTTGCGGCCCGAACCGCTGATGGGAGTCGGCGACATGGTCGGGTTTTTCTTCATGGCAGGGTTGTTCTTCTCGCCGATCTCGATTCTCGGCAACCAGTTCAACCAGGCGATGACCGCGATGGCGGGGGCTGAGCGGCTGTTCGCGCTCCTCGATTCCAAGCCGGAGTGGAGCGATCCGCCGCACGCGGTGGACCCCGGCCCGCTGCAGGGGCGCATCGAGTTTCAGAACGTCACGTTCGGCTACGACCGGGAACGCCCGGTGCTGCACGACATCTCGTTCACTGCGGAACCGGGCCAGACGATTGCCCTCGTCGGCCACACCGGCAGCGGCAAGTCGTCGATCATTAATCTGGTTTCAAAGTTCTATCTGCCGGACAGCGGGCGGATACTGGTCGACGGGCGCGACCTGGGCGACATCCGCCAGGATGCGCTGCATCGCCAGATGGGAATCGTCCTGCAGACGAACTTTCTGTTTCACGGCACCGTGGCGGATAATATCCGGGTCGGCAAGCCGGATGCGGCTTTCGAAGATGTGGTCCGCGCGGTCCGTCAACTGGACTGCCTCGATCTGCTCGCATCGTTGCCGCACAGTTTTGATTCGCACGTCGGGGAGCGCGGGCTGACGTTGAGCGTCGGCCAGCGGCAGCTGGTCTGCTTCGCCCGCGCGCTGCTCGCCGACCCGCGGATTCTGATTCTCGATGAAGCGACGAGCAGCATCGACAGCCATACCGAGGCTCGCCTGCAGTCGGCGCTCAAGAAGCTGCTGGCCGGCCGGACCAGTTTTGTGGTCGCCCATCGACTCAGCACAATTCGTGATGCCGATCTCGTGCTGGTGCTTGACCACGGCCGCATCGTAGAGCGCGGTCAGCATGACGAGTTACTGGCGCTCGACGGGGTGTATGCGAACCTGTACCGCAGGTTCATCAACGCGGCGGCGTGAGCGGGTGGAGAGCGGAAAGTGGAAAGTGGAAAGGTGCACGCTTGCGGTTTCGCGTCGCCGGCCGCTGTTCAGCGCTCTCGTACCTCCGTATGCTGGACGCTTGCCGCTTTCTGCGGCGTGTTGTCCTTTCACGGAGCTGCCCGATGTCTCGTCTGTGCTGGTCGTGTGCCCCTCGCTGCTGGATCTTGCTGACGGGAATTGCCGTTGCGGCGGTGCTGGCTGCACCCGCTTTGGCTTATCGGCCCGAGCCGGACACGGAGACGAAGACCGGGACTGTTGTCGAGATCAAGGAGAAGGGGCGCGGGCACGTCATTGTGGTCGAGATCGACGGAAAACAGCAGGACGTTCCGGTCACTCCCAAGCTCGATCTGCAGATCATCGCCAGCGGCGACGCCGGTTTTGTACGGCCGGGGCAGTTTCTAACGGCGTCCGCGATCATGTCCAACGACAAGCTGTTCATCAAGGAACTGACAATCCAGGTGCAGCGGCGCGGACAGAAGACGCCGGCGGGACGAATCGCCAAGGTGTCGGCCGAGGCGGGAGCGAGCACGCTGGCATACGATGTCTCCGGACTGATCACGGCCTCCCAGCCGAATGTGGACTATCCCGACCATCTGGACGTGGCGCTTAAGACGACCGGGTCGAGCGCGCCGATCATGCTCCAGCCGGGTTACACGGTGACGGTCAACAGCGGCGACCCGGCGATGATTCCCGCGAACGCGCAGGCGGAACTCCGCGTCGCGCCGCTGCGCGGCGGTCGCGTCAACGTCGTCGGCATCAAGGTGCGCCTGGAGCAGCCGTTGGTTGCGGAGGAGTTCTTCAAAGAAGATGGAGAGTCGCCTGGCAGCGGCGCGGCCGACGCGAAGTGACGGAGTCGGGTCCGGCGCTTCCGGATTTGTTGACGACTCAGGCGAGCTTGGCGCGGATCGCTTCGAGAATGGCGGCCGGCTCGGACATGCGGCCCGGACCGATTGACTGGCAGCTCAGCCAGCCTTCATCAGGACCGATGAGCGTGACGCCGTCGGCTTCCAGTTGCCGGACGTTGCGCTGCACCGCCGGCTTGGCCCACATCTCGTTGTTCATCGCGGGTGCAACGAGAACCGGACAGGTGACCGACAGGGCCAGTGTCGAAACGAGGTCATCGGCCTGACCATGCGTCAGCTTGGCGAGCATGTCGGCAGACGCGGGAGCGATCACGTACAGTTCGGCGCGGCGAGCGAGCCCGATGTGCTCGCCGATGAAGTGTTCCTTCGGCCGGAACATGTCGCGGTATACCGGGCGGCCGGTCAGCGCTTCGAAGGTTGTCGGCCCGATGAACTTCCGGGCGGCCCGCGTCATGACGACGGTCACGCCGGCGCCGGCCTGCACGAGACTGCTGACGAGCTGCGCGGTTTTGTAGGCCGCGATTCCGCCGGTGACGCCGATCAGAATTTCGCGACCACGCATCAGAATGTCGATCGCTTGACCAGCCTCGCCCGTCAGGAAGCGATCAACGCGCCGTGCGCTCCCTGACGGTCGCGGCTAGTATGGGGTCTTAGAGGTCGTCGAGGTTCGGGCCGCCGTCGTCGCCGACGTCCGGTGCGTCGTCGACCGCCATGACGACGTTGCCGGAGTTGTCCAGGTAGATCTTGTCCTGCAGGATCTCCTGGATCACCGTGTCCATGCCGGGCTTGCCGGGGACGTCGACCAGCGGGGTTGAGCCGCGGTGCAGCGCCACCAGCCGCTTCTGGATCAGCGTCGACAGTTTGAATCGGCCGCCGACCTTGTTGACGATCGTTTCTTCCTTCAGTTCATCCTGCATTGAGCCGGGCCTCTTGCTGAGCAATGATCGCGCAGATTTCCCGCACGGCGCGATCGAGATCGTCGTTGACGACGCGGTAGCGGTACGAATCTGCCAATTGTAATTCGTTTCGGGCCGTCTGCAACCGACGCTGGATGACCTCCTCGGATTCGGTCCCCCGGGCCCGCAGGCGGGCTTCGTGCTGGTCGGCCGGCGTCGTCAGGAAGATCGACAGGGCGTCGGGGTAGGCCTGCATGACATTCAGGGCCCCTTCGACGTCGATTTCCAGCAGCGGCCAGGCGCCGAGCGACCGGGCCCGGTCCAGTTCCGAGTGCAGCGTGCCGTACCAGAATCCGCTGCGATGCACCTCGGCGCATTCAAGGAATTCGCCGGCCAGCCGGCGGCGTTCGAACTCTTCCGGCGCGAGGAAATAGTAGTCGCGGCCGTGGACCTCCTGCGGGCGCCGGGGCCGGGTCGTGGCGGAGATCGACATCTCCAGGCGCACCGGCGACTCGCGCAGCAGGCGATGTACGATCGTCGTCTTGCCGCTGCCGCTCGGGCCGGACAGCACGACCACCGGGGACTTGGACTCGGATAATGGCTCTGCCACGTTCACTGTTCGACCAACTCAAGACGGGAAAAACAGGAGGCAACAGAGAAAACGGTGAATTACGACGAAACGCAGAACGAACAGGTTTTACAGAAGGCCACGAAGGACACGAAGAAGTTTGGGGTCAGTTGGGGACACTTCCTAGAGCGACCAGACTTCGGTGCCAATGGGTACTTCAGATTCTTGCCACGCCACCAAAACAGCAGTCTCGCCCTGAGGTCCTAAGTTCAACAAGTCGAGGCCCTTGATGGTCGTTTCGATATCGGACCCGTCGGGGTAGACAAGCCGTAACGCATCGCCAGCGCGGAAACGTTCCTCGCCTTCGGGCACCAACCCCGGCACGAGGATGGTGCCTCTCTGGCGGATAGTGAAGGATTGATCGACGGTGAACAACTTGCGAGCCATCATCAAGACCAACCTAGTTGCGGCCGGTCTCCTGACCGCGCCACACGCCCAACCGCAGGTCTCCTTCCACTGCCGAAACGCAGCGATCGTGCACGTTCCTGACTCAGCGGCTCGGCGGGAGCCTCGCCCTCCCGGTTGACTCCTCCGTTTCCTCTGTTATCTCCTGCTTTTTTTTCCGAGTGTCACTCGACGTTCTGGACAATCTCCCGGATGCGCTCGATCGACCCCTTGCAGTCGACGACGCAGCGTCCGATTTCGACGTCGTTCGCCTTGGAGCCAATCGTGTTCACCTCGCGGTTGAGCTCCTGGCAGAGAAACTCCATCGTCCGGCCGGAAGATTCGCTGCCGGCGATGAGCGACCGGAACTGCTCGACGTGGCAGCGGAGACGCGTCAGTTCTTCGTGGATGTCGCTGCGGTCGGCGAACAGACCGACCTCGCGGACCAGGTCGATGTCCGACACGTTCAGACGGGCTTCCCGCAGAATCTCGGCGATCCGCGTCTGCAGCCGTACGCGGTATTCCTCGACGACCAGCGGGGCACGCGTTGCGATCTGTGCCATGGCGGCTTCGAGCACGTTGCACAGCTGCGAAAGCTCGGCCGCCATGGCCGCCCCTTCGCGGACACGGAATTCCTGCAACTGGTCGAGGGCGCCGTGCATGGCCTGCGTGATGATCGCTCCATCGGACGGCTCCAGCGGCGATGCGCTTCCTTCGACAATCACGCCCGGCAGCATCAACAGTGCGGACAGGTCCCCCGGCGCGGTCAAATGCAATTCCGGCGCGAGGGTCCGCAGCTGGGCGACGTAGTCGCCGAGGACGTGCCGCTGCACGGTATAGCCGGAGCCGCCCTGCAGACGGTCGATTCGCAGGTTGACGTTGATCGTGCCGCGCGAGACACGCGAGCGCACGAGCTTCTCGATGTCGTGCTCGAGCGAGAGATACGCATCGGGACCGCGCAGCGAGACTTTCAAATGACGATTGTTGACGCTCCGCAGTTCGACGGAGACGGCCAACCGTTCATTTTCGGCTCGCGCTTCGCCGATGCCGGTCATGCTGAGCAGCACGCGCGCGGCCCTTTAGTTCTGATTGGAGGCGTCGCCGTTCCCGGAAGCGGGGGGCGTGGCAGTGGCCGGTTCCCCGGTGCCCGGCGTGGCGGCTGGTTCGGCCGCAGTTGCACCGGCTTCCGCGCCGCCGGTCGGCGCCGCCGGATCGGCTGCGGCCCCGTCGGCCGGAGCGGCGTCGGCGCCTGTCGCAGTGTCAGCACCCTTCCCCGCCGGCGTCTCGGCGGGAGCGGTCGGCACTTCGGGGTCGATGGTGGTGGTTGTCGTACTTTCCGGGAATTGTGAGGCTTTCTGGTTCGCTGCGGCCCGCATGGCGAAGCCGCTCGCGCCCGAGACCACGACCCACAGGATTGCAATCACGATCGTGATCTTGGTGAACACGTCGCCGGCCTTGGTGCCGAAGGCGCTCTGGCCCCCCGTGCCGCCGAACGCGCCGGCCAGACCGCCGCCGCGGCCGCGCTGGAGCAGGACCACGACGATCAGGAAAAAGCCCAGCAGCAGCAGGAGAATTTGCGAAAACCAGGACAGAAACGAATACATCCTCGAGTCCTTCACGTTTCGTAACTCAGGCTGGCAGCCTGAGCGTTACAAGTCTGCGCATCAAATTCATCGACGTTCCGAGCAGGCTGGCAGCCTGCTCTACGCTGCTCACTTGGCCGCTTGATTTCCGGCCCGGATGATGGGGAGGAAGCTGGCGGCCTTCAGGCTCGCGCCTCCGACCAGTGCTCCGTCCACGTCCGGCTGCTGGAGCAATTCCAGCGCGTTGTCGGCCTTCACGCTGCCGCCGTACAGAATTCGCATCCCGTCTGCGGCGGCCGGATTGTAGCGGGTCCGCAGCCAATTGCGAAGATGAGCATGGGCTTCCTGGGCTTGCGCCGGCGACGCCGTCCGCCCCGTCCCGATCGCCCAGACCGGTTCGTAGGCGATCACGATGCCGTCGAGCAGTGCTGCATCAACGCCTGCAAGGCCCCCCGTCATTTGGGTATCGAGCACGGCGTTGGTCGTTCCGGCGTCCCGTTCTTCCAGCAGTTCGCCGACGCAGAGGATTGCCTGCAGGCCGGCCGCCCGCGCCGCCCGAACTTTTGAGTTGATGAGGGCGTCGTTCTCATTGAGGATGTGCCGCCGCTCGCTGTGGCCTAGGATCACCGCCTTGCAGCCGACATCGACCAGCATGTCCATCGACACTTCGCCGGTGAACGCGCCGGGCGGCTCGTGCCAGGCGTTCTGCCCGCCGACGCGCACATGCGACCCCTGCACCGCTGCGACGACCGCCGGCAGATACGGAAACGGCGGGCAGATGAGCACCTCTGCCGCGCCGGCCGGCTCCGCAGCCAGTTCTTTGGCGAGACTCACAGCAAAGGCGCTGCTGCCGTTCATTTTCCAGTTGCCGGCAATGAGGGGACGACGCTTCATGGGGAATAGGGATTGGGGAACAGGGAATAGGAAGTAGGTCAGGCTCCTGCCTGACGGAATGCGATTTCGGTATCAGAGCGGAATGTGTCATGCAGGAGCATGACCTACTTCACACCGTTGTGGCCGGTCTCCTGACCGTGCCACAGGCCCGACTGCAGGTCTCCCGCGACGGGCAGGGTTGTGACGATCAGTTCACGTTACTGACTTCGCGGCTCGTCAGGAGCCTCGCCCTCGCGTGTCGTCACACGGTGACCGCATCTCCGGGGGCCGGGATCGTCTTGCCGAGCAGGTCGGCGATGGCCCGCATCTGGGCGACGAGTTCGGCGTACTGATCCGGCAGCAGCGCCTGCGGACCGTCGCTCATGGCCTTTTCCGGGCAGTTGTGGACTTCGATATGGACGCCGTCGGCCCCGGCGGCGATGGAGGCCAGAGCCATGCTCGGAATCAGGTCCGGCCGTCCGGTCGCGTGGCTGGGATCGACGATGATCGGCAGGTGCGACAGTCCGCGGACGTTCGGGACGGCCGCCAGGTCCAGCAGATTCCGCGTCGAGTTGTCGAAGCTGCGGATGCCGCGCTCGCAGAGGATCACCTGCTTGTTGCCGCTGGCGAGGATGTACTCGGCTGACATCAACAGGTCCTGCACGCTGGCGCTCATCCCACGCTTGAGCAGAACGGGCCGGTTGGTCTGGCCGACTTCGCTGAGCAGGTTGAAGTTCTGCATGTTCCGCGCGCCGATCTGGAACATGTCGGTGTAGCGGTTCACGAGTTCGACCTGCCGCGGGTCCATGACTTCAGTAACGACCGGCATTTCGAGTTCATCACCGACAGTCCGCAGGATCTTGAGACCTGCTTCGCCCATTCCCTGGTAGCTGTACGGGCTGGTGCGCGGCTTGAACGCGCCGCCGCGCAGGACATTCGCCCCTGCCTCTTTGACGGCGCGGCCGATTTCGAACAGGACCTGCTCCCCTTCGATCGCGCAGGGACCGGCGATCAGAATGAGGTTGCCGCCGCCGACGGACACTCCGTGGCCCAGGTCGAAGACCGAAGCGTCTTCCTGGAACTCGCGACTGGCGAGCTTGAACGGCTTGAGCACGCTCATGACGTCTTCGACTCCGGGGATGGCCCGCAGCGGCGCGTTGCGGAGCCGATCTTCCTCGCCGATGACACCGACGAGCGTCCGCTTGACGCCGCGACTGACTTCGTGACGGAAGCCCATCTCGGTGATTTTTTCGAGGATGTGTTTGAGCTGAGGCTCGCTGCAATCGGGCTTAAGGACGATGATCATGGTCTGAAGTCGGATCGTTCAAATGGACACACCCTCCGCGCGGTTCGGCCGCGTTCGGGGTGCGAAAACTGGCTCTGTACTGTAGCGGGCGGGGAGGGCGGTGAGAATCGTGCGGTCGATTGTCAGGGCTGCTACTGCGGGAACAGCTCCTGAAACAGCTTATTGGCTGCA
>JAEUIG010000051.1 GCA_016795125.1 Planctomycetaceae bacterium
GTCAGGCTCGTGTGGACCATCGACACCGAAAGCCGTGACGTCCAGGTGCGCAGCGCCGACTCGCCGGATGTTCGTCGATTTTCCGGTGACGAAGCGGTTCCCGGCGATCCGCTGCTGCCCGGCCTGTCGGTCCCGGCCGAACGCCTGTTCGCCGATCCCTCCTGGTGGAGCAAGTAACGGCCGGGCGACACATGAACGTCTAGCATTGATGCAAAGCCGCGTTGACTCCCATCGTTTTTTTCGCGTCTTCGTGTCTCTGCGACTTTGTGTCGGGCTTCCTGTCCTCAGCGATCGCGCCATCGTCGTGGCGAGCCGACGTAGGACAACAGGCGAAAGCCGTTGCGCCAGTGCCACAGCAGGCTTGGTTCGTTCCCCAGCAGGAACGTGCTCGCCAGTTCCGTGTAGCCGAGTTCGGTCAACGAGGCCGACGCGCGATCCAGCAGCGCCGTCGCCAGCCCGCGCCGGCTCGCATCCGGCGCCGTCAGGATCCACGTCAGATGCGGACGGCCCCATTTTTGTTGCAGCGCGTCGTCCGGTGGCGGTTCCCTCCAGCGCGGATCGTCGAACCGCTCGAGGTCGCCGGCCTGCAGCAGCGTGACGAACAACGCCGCCAGGACTCGGCCGTCGCACTCTGCCACGAATGAGGCGCGGTCGACGTTCCGTCCGAACTCGCCGGCCCGCGTCCGCTCCACGCAGTCGCCGGCGGCGCTCAGCCGGAGCTGCGGCTCGAGCAGCGAGAACGGCGGAGTTCCCGCGAAGGCGACTTCGAACAGCTGCGGCATCCGGTTCCAGTCCGATGCTGTGAGCGGTCGCAGAATGACGCCTGTTCCCGGTTCCACGGCGCGTGTGGGCCGGTCAGGCAGCGACAAGAGGGCGTGATAGCGCCGCACGCGCGCCGTGAGCCGGGCGCGTCCCTCCAGGTATTCGTACCGGTACGCCGGGTGCTGCGGCAGCTGGCGGAACTGCTCCCAGCTCATGGGAATCGCAATCCGCGGGAACCAGCGATCCATGAGACGATGGCCGATCAGACGCACCGACAGTCACTTGTTCCAGCCGCGCTCGTAGGAGTCGCTGAACAGCATCTGAATCCGTTCGGCGCGGTCGTTTCCGCCGCTGGCCAGGATGTCGATCGCCTGGCGGAACTGCGACCAGCGTGGATCGCGGCCGGCCGCGTCGAAATCATCCGACCGTTCCACCCGGTCGAGTGCGGCCGCGACATCGAGGAGGCCGCAGCGAATCTCCAGGGCGTGCCGGTCCAGGACCTGCGCGGCAGATTGTATGGTTGGCATTAAGGCGTCCCCGTGCGGCGAAAGCGAGTACGATCTTGTCCCTGCAGTGTCGGCCGCCGGGCGGGGGAAATCAAGGTGCCGGCCGATGAACGCAATACGAGCCGCTTGCCTTGCTTATGCCGCGGCCTGCATCGGGCCGTCGCTGCGATAGGTCGACTTCTGGTCGATAATCGAACTGGCGTCGAAGCGTTTGCCGAAGTACAGCTCCTGCGCGAGCGGATCGTTGAGGACGGTCTCCGCATCGCCGCCGACGACGACCGTGCCGTGGCAGATGATGTAGTTGCGGTCGGTGATCGTCAGCGTCTCGCGTTCGCGGTGGTCGGTCAGCAGGATCGCGATCCCGCTGTCGCGCAGTTCGGAGATGATGTCCTGGATGTCGTTGATTGTCCGCGGATCGATGCCGGTGAAGGGTTCGTCGAGGAGGATGATCTGCGGCCGGCTGGCGAGGCAGCGGGCGATCTCGAGGCGGCGTCGCTCGCCGCCGGACAATGTCGATGCAATCTGCTTGCGGCGGTCGGTCAGGCTGAATTTCGACAGCAGCTCGTCGATGATCTGCCGACGTTCGCGGTAGGAATGCGGCAGGAACTCGAGAATGGCCTGGATATTCTGTTCGACGGTGAGCTTGACGAAGATGCTCTGGTCCTGCGGCAGGTAACCCATGCCGTGACGGGCGCGTTCGAACATCGGCCAGTCGGTGACGTCTTCGCCGGCGAGCGTAACCTTGCCTTCGGTCGGCGAAATCAGTCCGCACGCCATGCGGAAACTGGTGGTCTTGCCGGCGCCGTTCGGGCCGAGCAGTCCCACGATCTCCGCGTGCTCCACCGTGAACGAGATGCCGTCGACGGCGCGTTTGCCGCCCGGATACACCTTGACCAGACTCTCGCACTCAAGCAGCGGCATGTTTGATCCTCCTTGACGATGTCCGGCGCATCTCCGATGCGTCGGTGACCCGGTGCAGGCCCGGCGCTCAGCGGATGCGGCGCATGCGGTCGACCTGCGGATAGAACGGCAGCGTGTACTTGGGGTATTCCTTGACGGTCACGACCTGTTCGCCGTTGCGGCCGATGGTGAACGCCTTGTGGTACCAGACCGGATAGCCCTTGCCGTCGTTGAGAAACGGCACCGCATGCGGCCAGTAGGTGAAGAAGGCCTTGCCGACCAGGTAGTCCCTCGGGACCGTCTGTTGCGACGGGGCCCAGAGGCGGCTGTCGCTGCTGCGCGGACTGTTGTCGCCCAGCGCCAAATAGTGGTCCGGGGGAATGGTGAGGTCCAGCTGATCGTAGTCGAGCGACGAATTGCGATAGACCTCGCTCCAGCCGGCCGGCCGGTCGAGGTTGGCCGTCAACGACCGCCAGAACGGATCGGTGTCGAGGAAGTTCGACTGCGCGCGATAGTAGATGTCCCGCTCCACGAGCAGTCCCGACACCACGGCCGCCGCACCGCGCACGGCGATTCCGACCGGCGTCAGGTCGTTGTCGGTCGGCGTGTTGTTGCTGAGCCCGCTGCGCGAATACGCCGTCCCTTCGCCGAACTCGACGAGCGAACCGTCGATCCACAGGCACAGCCGGTCGTCCACGTTCGCGAACGCCACCGAGTACGATCCGGGACCGGTGATTGGCGTCGCAGCGGTTGCCAGCTCGGTCTCGTCCAGACCGTCTCCCGCCGCGCGGCCGGCCGTCAATACGGCCTTGCCTGTTGCAGGATCAAGGCGGCAGCGATAGGTGCTCGCGCCATCCACCAGTTCCAGCAGCAGTTCCGCACTCGGAGCCACGCTCTCCAGCTGGAGATCGAAATGGACGGTCAGGTCGCTGACCCAGAACGGGCCATAGTCGATCCGGCGGACATTGTCCGAGTCGCCGCCGAGACCTTCTCCCGTGTAGGCGTTATAGCCGCAGAAGTCCGAAATCAGCCGCGCCTTAGGTTCCAGAGCGGCGCCCTGGCCCAGCGCTTCCCAGTCTTCCGGCATGGGTGCATAGTGCCGGTAACGCAGCCATTGCAGTTCCTCGGACGACGGCACACTGTACGAGCGGTTCTCGGCATGCTGCTGCCAGGTGGCGGCGTCCGACCAGTTGCCGAGCGTCCCGGCTGCGGCCTGCTGCATCCCGTGCCAGCGTTCCGGCCAGTTGGCGGCCAGCATCTCGCGCGGCGGATGCGCGTCGTTGTAAACCTCGAGCTGCAGCGACCGCTGCTTGTCGGGAGCCTTCCGCAGTATCTGTTCGGCCTCGGGAGCGTTCGGATCCCACAGGTACACGTCACCCTGCTTGATCCGGATCGTCTCGTTCGGGAGTCCGATGAGCCTCTTGATGTAGTTCGTCTCTGGCTTCTCAGGCCATTTGAAGACGAAGACGTCGAAGCGGTCGGGATCGCCGAACTCGTACGGGTACTTGTTGACCAGGATCCGGTCACCGTTGAAGGCCAGCTCGGATTCCAGGCCGCGATTCTCAAAGCCGCAGTTCGGGCACACGGCCGACTTGATGCGCGGCCCGCGGCTGTACTGCCCTTGCTCGTCAACGGCCCACCGCAGATACCCCAGGTCAGGATCGACTTCGTCGCTGGCCCCGATCACGATCGGGAAACTGCACTTCTCGCACTGGCATTCCTTGTGACGGCCGTACAGCGTGGGGGCCATCGAGCCGGTGGGAATTACGAACGCTTCTGCTTCGAACGTGCGGAACAGGAACGCCAGCACAAAGGCGAAGACGATCGACTCCAGCGTGTCGCGCCAGCTCTCTTTCGGCCGGGCCGGAGTCTCCGGCGAGCGCCGCTCAACACCCCCGTTCGGGCCCTCGGCGGAAGATCGTGCTGATGTTTGCGGGCGGGCCATGCAGGGGGTGTCGGTCGTCGGTGATCGGTTGTCGGTCGGTGTAATTCGAAGTTCAGTCGCGTTTCTTAACCGCCGATTGCTCGGCCGCACATCGACGATCGGCTGGCCGGGGCCGGACCGGTGGGAAGCCCCGGTCCGGTTCACCGGAGGAACCCATCCGAAACCCGATGTCCGACGACTGAAAACCCTCACCGAATGTAGCGAATTCGCTCAAAATCAGGAACGCGGATCTGCCTGACCTTGCCCCCCCATTCCAGCCGCAGGGGACGCGACGGCAGGTGCACAAACAGCGGTTTCCCAATCAGGGCGGATTCCGGCACCCCCGGACGCTGCCAGTGCCGGCTGTCCACCGACACGCTGCTGTTGTCTCCCAGCACAAAATACTCACCTTCTTGCAGCATAAAGGTTTGCGCTCCGCCAGGGGGGGGCGTGTAATAGATGTCGCGATACAGACCCACATGGTCGACGACCACGGAGGCGTCGCGCACCCCGAACCGGACGGGGCGTCGCAGGGGGGCCGGCGGCTCGTCCCCCCGTTCGTACGGAATGGGATCGCACAGCAGCTCTCCGTCCTGCGCCAGGAGCAATTGTTCATCAAAGGTCGACATCAGCAGTATTGTCGGAGTGTCCCGTTCGATAGTGACCTGGCCGGCGAAGAGCGTCTCCTGGCCGTCGGCGACGATCTGCAATTCCCCCCGCCCGAGGTCCAGCTCGCACCGGAATTCCCGCGCTCCGTCGGTCATCTCGAGGGCAAACTGCCCTGACCCGCCGCGCCATTCCAGCGTCAGTTCCACCAGCAGGTCGCGAACCGGATTCGCTCCCCCGGAACCGGACGTGTTGTACGGTGCCGAGTCGATGATGGGAGCGACGTGTGATTCCCGGAACAGCTCCCAGAGTGCGGCGTGAAAGTCGGCGTCGCGCGTCGCCGCGTCCCATCGCTCCCATTGCACGTGCGGCAGCGCGCCCAGGCAGGTGAGCCGATGTGCGGCGGGATCATAGTCCAGCGGCGACAGCAGCGGGTCGGGCGCCGCGAGACTTTCGGGCCACTGCTCAAGCGGGACGGAGGTCGTTGTGGCGCCGCCGGAGCGAATCCAGTGCCGGTAGGTAATCCAGTGCCACTGCGACTGCCGCGTGGGGGAGTTTCGTGAGGGGGCGTTCATGACGTGGACGAACTTCGAGCCGTCGATCTGCCAGTCGGCGCCGGCGCCATCGTTCGACCAGCGCGCCTCCCAGTTCGGATCGTCGTCGGTCACCGGGTGGTCGGTGAGGGAGACGGGAATCCGCGTGCTGAGCTGCGCAGTCAGCGCCTTGCGCTGCAGCGTACCGTTGGCGTAGACGTCGCCGTCCACCAGTTCAATCGCTTCACCGGGCAGACCTGCGATCCGCTTGACGTATGCCATGCGGGCATCGTCGGGATTGCGAAAGACGGCGATCTCCCAGCGGCGCGGACCGCCGCGGCGCGCGAGCGAGCGCCAGGCATACGCATCCTTGTGCACGAGCAACTGGTCCCCTTCGGCGCGTTCCGGGAGCGCGCCGACTGGACACTTGCGGCTGCAGTTCGGACAGGCGACCGTTTCCGGACCGCCCTCGGAAAAGGCGACGGATTGCGCCTCCGCGACCGAGACACGTACCACGGCGACCGAATCCTCCTCCGGCGGCGCGACGCCGTGCGCAAACGTCAGTCCGCAGGCCGGGCACGTGATCCGCGTGTGATAGCCGAGCAGGCTCGGGGCCATCGACCCGGTCGAAATCATGTAGCCTTCGACGCCGAAGCAGCGGAACAGGGTCACCGCCAGGGCCAGCAGCACCAGCCATTCGGCCAGAGCCCGCAGCCCGCTCGGCGCGGATGTGATGGCGGTTTTGTCGTTCAGCGCAGCCCGGGCCGATCTGATCGCGGCGGAATCCGTCGCCGTCGGTGCAGTCGTTCGGAAAATCGGTCGCGGCGCAGTCAACGTCGGTGTCTCGAGAATTCATCCGGCCACGTCGATTTTAGAGGATGGCGCACGGTGCAGGAACCGGAGACTCTGGTTCGGGTGTTCGTGGATTTCGAAACGGGGCGGGGGATTTCCGATTTTGACCCCTGACCCCTGTCTGCTCCTCGATTGCGTCACCGCGATGTGCTGCGTAGCGTACGTCGGTTCGGCACATTCCACTGACGAGGCTGCAAATGTCGCTCGCAGGTGTTCAACTTCTCCGATCGCGTCGCCTGCGCGTGCACAGGCTGGGACTCGTCATTCTGCTGCTGGCCGTCGTCATCGTTGCCGATGCGCGTCGCGTCGTTGCAGCGCCGGCTCGGCCGAACATTCTGTTCATCTTTACCGACGACCACGCGGCGCATGCGCTGTCGTGTTACGGATCGCGCGTGAACCAGACGCCGAACCTGGATCGCATCGCGGAGGGGGGCATCCTGTTTCGCAACTGCTTTGTCACCAACTCGGTGTGCGGCCCGAGCCGGGCAGTCATTCAGACCGGCCTGTACAGCCACCAGAACGGCTTCCTGCGGAACGGTGACCGGTTCAATGGCGCGCAGCGAACGTTTCCCAAGTTGCTGCAGACGGCCGGATATCAGACGGCCGTCATCGGCAAGTGGCACCTCGGCGAGCACCAGCCGCCGCAGGGCTTTCACTACTCCGAAGTGCTGATCGGCCAGGGGCCGTACTACAACCCGGTCTTCCTCCGCGACGAACGCGGCGACGGCCAACAGGTGAAAACGCCGTACACCGGCTACACGACCGACATCATCACCGATCGCGCTCTCGACTGGCTCCAGCACGGACGTGACCCGTCAAAGCCCTTTCTGCTGATGTGCCAGCACAAGGCGCCGCATCGCCAGTGGGACCCCGACCCGGCGCACTTCTCCATGTTCGCGAACGCCGATGTCCCGGAGCCCGCCACGCTGTTCGACGACTGGTCCGGCCGCGGCCGCGCCGCCCACGAACAGGACATGACCATCGAACACACGCTCACCGAACGCGACCTGAAGCTCGTCCCCCCCTCGGAACTCAACGCCGAACAGCTCGCCGCCTGGAACAGTTTCTACCAGCCGCAGATGGACGCCTTCCGCGCCGCCAACCTGCAGGGCCGCGACCTCGTTCGCTGGAAGTATCAGCGCTACATGCAGGACTACCTCCGCTGCATCGCTTCCGTCGACGACAATGTCGGCCGCGTCCTCGACTGGCTCGACGAGACCGGCCTCGCGCAGAACACCGTCGTCATGTACGCCGCCGACAACGGCTTCTATCTCGGCGACCACGGCTGGTTCGACAAGCGGTTCATGTACGAGGAAAGCCTGCGGATTCCGTTCCTCGTGAAATGGCCGGGCGTCACCGATGGCGGCAGCGGATCGACGGCGATCCGCGAGAACACCGACTTCGTGTCCAACATCGACTTCGCCGAGACGTTCCTCGACCTTGCAGGGGTTGACGTCCCGGACGACATGCAGGGTCGCAGCCTCGTCCCGGTGATCGAAGGCCGCACCCCTGCCGATTGGCGCACGAGTTTCTACTACCAGTACTACGAGCACTCCTCAAAGCGGCAGTGGGTGCACAACGTCTACAAGCACTACGGTGTGCGCACTCCACAGCACAAGTTGATCTACTACTACGAGATCGACGAGTGGGAACTGTTCGACCTGGAACAGGACCCGGACGAGCTGCAGAACGTCTACGCCGACCCGGAATACGCCGCAGTGGTCACCGACTTGAGTACCGAACTCACCCGGTTGCGAGAAGAGCTCAAAGTTCCCGAAGACAGTGAGCCATAGCGGAAATCCGAAATTCGAAGCACGAAATCCGAAATGGGTTGATGGCTGGTTGCTGACTGCTCCCACCAATCCAAAATCTAAAATCGCAAATCCAAAATCGAACCATGCTTCTCGCCGAACTTGCCTGGCCCCGTATCGACGCTCTCTCCCGGGACATTCCGGTTGTGATCCCTGTCGCCGCGCTCGAACAGCACGGGCATCACATGCCGGTGTTCACCGACAGCCTGCTCTGCGGCGAAGTCGTCCGCCGCGTCAG
>JAEUIG010000087.1 GCA_016795125.1 Planctomycetaceae bacterium
TCGGTCGTTGAAGAAGAATTGCAAATTGATGATTGCAAAATGCAAATTGCAAATTTGCAGAGGGCAGCAACGACCGTCAACTCAGGCACAGCGCCTCGCCGACAAGATCCGATTTGCAGTTTGCATTGATCAGATTTGCAATTTGCAATCTTCCTTCAACCGTTACGAGACGCCGATTGCGGTGACACGTCCATGCGCAATCACCGCTCCGCCGATACCAACCCATTCAAGTATTCTTCCAGGTTCGTGTATCCGTCGCCGTCGCGGTCGCCGTTGCGATCGTCGGGTTGCCGTGGATCGAGACCGGCCTGGCTCTCCCATTCATCCGGCATGCCGTCCTGATCGGAGTCTTGCGGAACGGGCAGGGTGACCAATTCGGGCCAGCCGCCGACTTCGCTCTGCGAGTCGATCAGCCGATGTGTCCGGTCGCGCACGCCACTCACCAGCCGTTGATCGGCCGCGTCACGGCGGTGTGATGCTCCCGCGTTGGCCAGCACGCGCTCGTACGCGACTTCGGCCGTGTCCGTCTTGGGCCGTGCCGATCCCACATCGAATTCCTCGTCGGCGCGAATCTGCTCCAGGGTGACTGCGAGGTAACCGCCCTTGGACCAGCGGGTGACATCGATCGCCGCGAAGTTGTCCTGCGTCAGGTCGTCGCGGCCTTCAAAAAAATTGTCAGCCAGGAACGCCCGGCACGCGCCCGGGTTCTCGGTCTTTGTGGCAATCGGCGTCGCGCCGGCGGGCGTGTCAGGCCCAGGGATGTAAATGTTGCCGATCATGTTGACGCGACAGTTGGCGAGGTTCGTCGCGCCGCTGACGTTGTACACCACGTTATTGCGGAAATCGGCGACAGCGTCCGGCCGCGTCGACTTGCTGCCCCCCAGCGTCGGGTGCCGTTCGCGACTGCTGGCCAGCAGGTTGTGGTGCAGCGAAATCGAACTGGTCAGGTCGCGGAACGATGCCAGCATCGCGTGCGTCCCCTTTTCGTGCAGACTGTCGTTGAGCGCTTCCGCATAAATCGACCACTGCAGCGTGAAGTTGCCGCCGCGGCGCAGGTCGTGATTGCCGTCGATTCCCCACGTCGCAGTAATGTGGTCGAGGATCAGGTGATCGACATCATCGGTGTTCAGGCAGTCCGGGCCGGAGGGACGTGGCTTGTTCTCATCACCCAGGCGGAAACGCATGTACCGGATGATGATGTGCGACGCCTTCTTGATGCGGAACGTCTGGTCCTTGATGCAGATGCCGTCGCCGGGCGCGGACTGGCCGGCCAGCGTGAGATAGGACTTGTCGATCGTCAGCGGGGACTTGAGTTCGATCGTGCCGGAGATATCAAACACGATGGTGCGCGGCCCGGTCGCAGTGCGGATGCTGTCCCGCAGTGAGCCGGGGCCGTCGTCGTCCAGCGTGGTGACGTGGTACACGTCGCCGCCGCGGCCTCCCTGGGCGAAGCGGCCGAAACCCTCCGCGCCGGGAAACGCCAGCTGGTCGGGTTCGGCGGCCGAACTGATGTAGGGGAACAGGAAAAACACGCCAAACAGGAGCGGGCGAAGCATTTCGTGCAGTCTCAATTCCAGCGAACGGTGATGCGGGCGGTGAGCGTTCAGGCGATCATAACGGCAGAGACGGGATGCTGACAAAAGTTCGGTCGTTCGCGCCCTTCTCCCCGCAATCAGCGTCCCATGCAGTTGGGCTGGATCGCGGGGAGAAGGTGGCCGAAGGCCGGATGAGAGGAGTGGCGCCAGTGTCGGGAACACGGCAATGCATCGATCCATTTCTGATCGTCGCGCTTCAGGCGATGTCAATCGCCGCTTGCCCTCACCCCCGGCCCCTCTCCCGGAGGGAGAGGGGAGTGACACATGCTGCGCAATCGCGACCGTGCACGAAAAGCTCGGTCCGAATTGCCCGTTGGGTGGTCCGAAAGTCTATAATGCCGGTTGCGGCATAATCTCTCTCCGCTCCAGCAGAAAGATCGGGTCCGATGAACTGCGGTACGCTTGGCGTTGCTCGTCTCGTGAGAAAGGCAGTCGTGTTCAGCGGCCGCTGCACACTGGCAGTGACCGCTCTCTGTGGCCTGTGCCGCGCCGACCAGTCGGCCGCCGCGATCGACTACAACCGGGACGTGCGCCCCATCCTCTCGGACAAGTGCTTCCGCTGTCACGGACCGGACGACGCCACCCGCGAGGCAGGGCTCCGGCTGGATGTCCGTGATGCCGCCCTCAAGACCCTGGAGTCCGGCGCGACGGCGATTGTTCCCGGCAAGCCGGGCGAAAGTCAGCTCGTGTCGCGCATCCAGTCGACCGATCCGGCCGAACAGATGCCGCCGGCCGAACTCAACAAGCCGCTGACGGACCGCGAGAAAGAGATCCTCGAGCAGTGGATCGCCGAAGGCGCGCAGTTCCAGCAGCACTGGTCATTCCAGCCCGTGGTGCGACCGTCGGTTCCCGAGGTCCAGCACGGCGACTGGCCGAAGAACGACATCGACCGCTTCGTGCTGGCACGGCTCGAAGCAGAAGGTCTGACACCTTCAGACGAAGCCAGCCGCGAGACCCTGATCCGCCGTGTGACGCTCGACCTGACCGGCCTGCCGCCGACGCTCGTCGAAATTGAAGCGTTCCTGGCCGACTCCAGCGACAACGCCTACGAAACCGTAGTCGACCGCCTGCTCGCGAATCCGCACTACGGCGAGCGGATGGCGCTCGACTGGCTCGATGCGGCCCGCTACGCGGATACGCACGGGTATCACATCGACTCCGGCCGCGACATGACACGCTGGCGCGAGTGGGTGATCGACGCGTTCAACAACAACTTGCCCTTCGACCAGTTTACGGTCGAGCAGATTGCCGGCGACCTGCTGCCGAACGCCACCGTCGACCAGAAGATCGCCAGCGGGTTCAATCGCAACCACATGATCAACTACGAAGGGGGCGCGATCCCGGAAGAGTATCACGTTGCCTACATCGTCGATCGTGTCAGCACGCTCGGCGCGGTGTGGCTCGGACTGACCGTCGGCTGCGCTCAATGTCACGACCACAAGTACGACCCGATTTCGCAACGCGAGTTCTACGGGCTGTATGCGTTCTTCCACAACGTTCCGGAGAAGGGCCTGGACGGCATCAAGGGGAACGCCGCACCGTTCCTCAAGCTGCCGACCGCTGAACAGTCCGCCGAACTGGACCGCCTGCGGGCGCTCGTTGCTGATCTTGATTCCAGGCTCGTTGCACCGCGTGAAGACCTCGACGCCGCACAATCAGAATGGGAACAGGCGCTGGCGGCCAACAAGAGCGTCGAATGGACGCCAGTCACCGCTGCAGGTCCGGACGGAGGCACGAATCTGCAGGCAGCCGGAGGCGCGACAACGAAACTGCTCGACGACCAGTCGGTCCTGCTGTCCGGAGAGAACCCGGTCAACGACACGTACACCATCACATTTGAGACCGACGCGCAGCCGGTCAGTGGATTGTTGCTGGAAGCGCTCGCCGACGACAGTCTGCCCGGCAAAGGTCCCGGCCGCTTCGACAACGGCAATTTCGTATTGTCCCAGATTCGCATCACGGCCGCCGGCGTCAATCCCGATGGCACCGCCACCGAGCCGCGGCCGGTCACCATCTGTTCCGCCACGGCCGACTACAACCAGCCCGATTTCAGCATCGACAAGACGCTGGACGACGACCCGAAGTCTGGCTGGGCGATCTACCCCGCCATTGGCAAGTCGCACCAGGCCACTCTGGAATTCGAACAACCCGTCCACTTCGACGGTCAGCGTGCCCGCTTTACGGTCGTGCTCGATTTCCAGTCGGCCTGGGGCCGGCACAACATCGGCCGCCTCAAGCTTTCCTGTACCACGTCGAATGCACTCCGCTCCCCTGAATCGCTGCCGGAGAACATCCGGACGATTGTCATGACCGCCGCCGCAGAACGGACAGAAGCGCAGCGGGTCGAGTTGCTCCGCTATTTCCGGAACAGTGTGTCGACCGAAACTCGAGAATTGGTCGCCGAACTCAAAGACGCGAAGGAGCAGCTGGCGAAGCTGGACGAATCCCTGCCCACGGCAATGGTCATGGAGGAGCTCGCCGAGCCGCGCGAGACGTTCATGCTTGTGCGCGGCCAGTACGACAAGAAGGGAGACCGCGTCACCGCCGCCATCCCGGCTGCGTTTCCACCGCTGCCGGAAGGCGCGCCGGCCAACCGGCTTGGACTCGCACAATGGCTGGTCTCGCCCAATCAGCCCCTCACCGCCCGGGTGACGGTCAATCGCTACTGGCAGATGTTCTTCGGCAACGGCCTGGTGAAGACCAGCGAAGACTTCGGTTCGCAGGGCGCAGCGCCAAGTCACTCCGAACTGCTCGACTGGCTGGCCGCCGAGTTCCTGCAGGGGGCCGGTCCGGAAGCGCGCACCTGGGACGTGAAGGGACTCGTCCGGCTCATCGTGACTTCCGCCACGTATCGGCAGTCGTCGTACGTCTCGCCCGAGCAGCGTGCCCGCGATCCGGAAGACCGCCTGCTGGCCCGCGCCCCGCGGTTCCGGCTGCAGGCCGAGTTCATTCGCGATCAGGCGCTCGCCGTCAGCGGACTCTTGAATCCGAAGATCGGCGGCCACAGCGTGTCGCCGTATCAACCGGTCGGGCTGTGGGAAGAACTGATGTCCCGTGAAGACGGTGAACGGTTCTCGGCTCAGACGTACGTCCAGAGCCACGGCCCGGACCTCTACCGCCGGACGATGTACACCTTCTGGAAACGGACCTGCCCGCCGCCGACACTGTCCACGTTCGACGCTCCCGACCGCGAAGTCTGCACCGTCCGCCGCGGCCGCACCAACACCCCGCTGCAGGCGCTCGTCCTGCTCAACGATCCCACCTACGTCGAAGCGTCGCGCAAACTGGCCGAACGGATCCTCGGACCCGACGGCGGCGACTCACTCGAATCGCGTGTCCAGTTCGCCTTCCGCACTGTCACCGGCCGCCTGCCGAACGATCGCGAGGCCTCCATCCTGAAAAGCCTCCTCGAAGCACAAATCGCGAAATACAGCACGGACCACGCCGAAGCGGAGAAACTCCTCACGGTCGGCGAATCAGAGAGTAACACGCGCCTCGACATCGGCGAGCTTGCCGCGTGGTCAACCGTAGCGAGTGCGCTGCTGAATCTCGATGAAGTTGTCACGAGGAACTAGAAGGCCCGCCGATGTGGCGTCAATACCTCATCATCGCCACTGGAATTCTACTTTCCATGATCGGCCTTTCGCTCTCGACGTTGTTGTCGTTTGGCGTCGCCCAGAACGCACTCTTCTGGTGGCAGATGGGGTTGCCAAGAATGGACATCCATTGGAATGCTGAGCAAGTCCGGTTGGGCCTGATCTCGTTCCTGGGGCTGATGCTCGGTGGCACCGGAGCGTACATGGCCTGGCTGGGAATCCGTGATATTCGGGCGTGTCGCTCATTCACAGCCAGTCGTGTCTGACGACTCGGAGTCAATTGACGATCAGCCTGCCCGTCGGAACGAAGATATGAACCACAAAGACACGAAGAACACAAAGGAGACAATCAGAATCGTTTCTTTGTGCCCTTTGTGTCTTTGTGGTTCCTAAGGATCCTTTCAGCAACGGCGAGCACACATAGCGACGCTGGGTCATGACTCAGCCTACGAATAAACAGAGACAGAACATGAATCCACTCCAGCAACTGCACCTCGCCCAGACTCGTCGCCAGTTCTTCGGCCGCGCTGCTGCCGGCATCGGCACGGCGGCGCTCGCGTCGCTGCTCAATCCCCAGCTCTTTGCCGGCACCACCGGCGACGTCGCCGGCGCGCCTGGCGCTCTCTCGCAGCTGCACTTCCCGGCCAAGGCGAAGCGGGTGATCTACCTGTTCATGTCGGGCGGGCCGTCGCACATCGACCTGTTCGATTACAAGCCGAAGCTCAAGGAGCTGAACGGCACTGATCTGCCGGCCGAAATCCGTATGGGGCAGCGGATCACCGGCATGACGGCCGGCCAGAAGTCGTTCCCCTGCGCCGCGCCGATTTTCCAGTTCGCGCAGCATGGCGAGAGCGGCGCGTGGGTCAGCGAACTGCTGCCGAACATCGCGAAGATCACCGACCGCATCGCCATCGTGAAGTCGATGCACACGGAGGCGATCAACCACGATCCGGCCATCACGTTTATCCAGACCGGCTCGCAGCAGCCGGGCCGTCCCAGCTTCGGAGCCTGGCTCAGCTACGGCCTCGGCGCCGACAGCGCCAACCTCCCGGCCTTCATCGTGATGATCTCGCAGGGGAGCGGGAACAAGACCGACCAGCCGATCTTCTCACGACTGTGGGGCAGCGGATTCATCCCCAGCCAGCACCAGGGAGTGCGGTTCCGCTCCGGGGACGACCCGGTGCTGTACCTGTCGAACCCGCCGGGCATCGACGCGGAGTCCCGCCGTCGCATGCTCGACGGCATCGGCCAGCTCAACGGGCTGGCGGCCGAGTCGGTCGGCGATCCGGAGATCAACACCCGCATTGCCCAGTACGAAATGGCGTACCGCATGCAGACGTCGGTGCCCGACCTCACGGACCTCTCCGACGAGCCGCAGCACGTCATTGACATGTACGGCATCAAGGACGACGGCGTCGACGGCGGCTTCGCGCGCAACTGCCTGCTCGCGCGGCGGATGGCCGAGCGCGGCGTGCGGTTCATCCAGTTGATGCACCGCGGCTGGGACCAGCACGGCAGCCTGCCGATGCAGATACGCGGCCAGTGCAAGGACGTCGATCAGCCGTCGGCCGCCCTCATCGAAGACCTCGCGCAGCGGGGCCTGCTCGACGAGACGCTGGTCATCTGGGGGGGCGAGTTCGGGCGCACCGTCTACAGCCAGGGCGCGCTGACCGCCGACAACTACGGCCGCGACCACCACGGCCGCTGCTTCTCCATGTGGCTCGCCGGCGGTGGCATCAAGCCCGGCGTCACCTGGGGGGAAACCGACGACTACTGCTACAACATCGTGAAAGACCCTGTCCACATCCACGATCTCAACGCCACGGCGCTGAACTGCCTCGGCATCGACCACACGCGGCTGATCTACCGCTTCCAGGGCCGCGACTACCGGCTCACCGATGTCCACGGCGAACTGGTGCCGGGCATCCTCGCATAAAGTCGTTCGCCCGATCGGGAGGGCGAGGCTCCCGCCGAGCCCTAGGCAGGTACCGCATCCATCGGGAATTGCAGCTCCACAGGAACAGCACGCATCTGCTTGCAAGCGGCTGGCCGCACAGGCATCAATCCGTTGGGGTACTGGACCACATCTGTCGGCAGGATTCCCGGCTCATTTTTTGTTACCCGGTCTGGCGTGAAGAACGGACACCATCGTGCCCAGAGAGTCCGGCCTCCCCCCGCTGACGCACCGACAGCTTGAGATCATGGACATCGTCTGGCAGCGCGGCGAAACCACCGTCGGCGAAGTCTGGACGGAACTCTCCCGCGCGCGCAACATCGCCCGCAACACCGTCCAGACGATGATCACGCGCCTCGACGAAAAGGGCTGGCTCAGGCACCGGGCGGAGGGCAAGACCTTCTACTACCGGGCGACGCAGCCCAGCGACGATGACCGCGAGCGCATGGCCCGCTGCCTCCTCGACTCCGTCTTCGAAGGTTCCGTCGAGGGACTCCTGCGGGCGATCCTCCACGGGAGGCCGCTGTCCAGGGACGAAGTCGAACGCCTCCACAAACTGATCGACCAGGCTTCTGCTCCCCGCTGAACACCGCCGCCTCACCCGAGCTCCCGCTCCGGCAACAGTTCCCGATAGGCGAAAACAGCCGGCCAACGCTGAATGCAACAGCCCGGAAGCCATCCGCTGCTCGTCCGGCAGAACGATGCGGGTTCAACGATTCATGCACGGCGTCGCTACCGACGATTTGTGATCTCGTCCGGAGAAAGTGCTCGTCCATACAGTCGTAAATCGCTCATGCTGCCACAAAAATAATCATTTCCACCAAAACCGATTCGCAGCGGCTGTTCGTTCGTCAGGTCCAGGACGGCCGGATCAGCGATGACGGATTCCGCAACTTGTTGGCCGTCAACGTAGAGTTTGAGGTGGTCTCGCTCACGGACCGCCGCCAGGTGCTTCCAGCCTGGTTCCAGTTCATGGTCGTTGGAAACTGCCGCCCCTGCGGTGAGAGCGTGCACGTGGCCACTGGGCAGTACGCCGCAGAACAGTTGTCCCTGAAACAGGGCCATCGACCAGGCGCGGCGATAACGCACGTCGGACGTATCCAGCGTACCGGTGTTCGTCCATCCGGCATCTCCGTCGTAGCGGAACACCTGCGCGAGCGGCAGCGTGCCGGCGTACAGTTTTCCGTTGTAGACCGCCATCCCCATGACTTCCATTTCGTTGCCCAGTCGCCCGGCGTCGCTCCAAGTCTCGCCGTCGTGGGTGAAATAGACATGCCCATTCTTCCATGTGCCGCAATAGAGGCCGCCGGCGTGCACATCGAATGAATACGTCTGTCCTGCCGTTTCCAGGATGGCCGGCTCCGACCAGTTCTGGCCGTCGAATCGGAAGACGCGGCATCCGTTCCAGCACGATCCGAACAGTTCGTGGTTGAACACGCCCATCGCATAAATCCACAGGCCGCTCGCCACCGGCGCCCATTCCCGATCGCCGTCGAATCGATACTGGGCCTGGTGGTACATGGAGCTGGCATGGAGCTGGCCGCGAAAGACACACAGCCCGCCCACCCCTTCCGCGCCTGCCAGGGAACCTGAAACGATCCAACGACCGTCGCCGTCGTAGCGGAAGATCTTGCCGCCGAGCGTCGTGTTGAGAGAATCGGGGAGCAGAGAACCCCTCAACCGATAGCAACCCGTCCCCGCATACAGCTGTCCATTGTGAACCGCGAGAGCAGTCACCGCATTACTCTGATCGGGGCTGCCGCAGTCGATCCAGCTCGTGCCGCCGGCGAATCGGTACACATGGCCCATCTGGTCCTGGCCGGGCTCGCAGGTGCCGGCGAACAACTGTCCGTTGTGAACCGCGAGAGCCATCACGTAGACCGCGTTGCCCGGTCGGCCGCAGTCGATCCATTGCGGTTCGGTGCCGGAATCGATCCCGAATTGAATGTTCCGGAAATTGGCCTGGCTGCCCACCGAACCATAGCCGTCCTTGATGCACCAGTTGAATCCGCGCCGCGAGTCCGGATCGAACTTGCTGACGAGATCACCGACGACGTCGTCGAGTTCGCGAGTCGTCTGAGCCCAGACCGTGAGAGTGAAGTCCCCGGTCCCCAAGGCCAGCGATTCGCTCGCTGGCACCTCGATAAACGTGTTGATTCCATCGAATCGAGCGGCGCCGCCCGGTTTGCCATCGCGGCCAGGCGCGGTCAGATCGACCCCGTGGTTCTGGCCGTCGTTGCCATGTCCCGACGAGTCTTTGGCGTCGCCGGCCAGCTTCCAGTGACCGATCAGGTCGCGATCCGCGCCGCGTACGATCGGCGCTCCCAGTGTGGCCAGTAAGAAGAGGGCGACCGCTGTTCTGCTGTGGAGCGAATGCGGGATCATGGACTCGGCACTCCTCAGACGCAAGGGGTTGGAGCCAGAGGTCGAGACAGGCGCAACGCATCGTACGCCTGCGCACAGCAGATCGCCAGACCCGTGATTCGGGACCATACCGCGGCGTCCCGTCACTCGTTTCTACAAAAAGACGCCGTACAGCCGGGGTGTCCGGCCGCACGGCGTGACGGTGTCTCGTGGTGGACTTCAGACGAATTGCTGAATCAGGGCCGCACCGGCGAGGCCGGCGCCGATCGCGACCGCCGCGACGGCGATGCAGATCCCCGTGTGACAGGCGCTCACACCCAGTGCGCGAGAGAACCGCGTGGGCAGGAGGTAGGCCAGCACGACAGCCATCATGATGAACTCCAGAATGAATGACGGAACGAACTCCACAACAAGTGACGGACCATCTGTCGCGAGTTCCGTCGTCGCGAGCCACTCGGCGCCCGTGAGGGAAACGACCTGCTCGACTCCCATGCTGATGGCCAGGTTGCCGACGGCAATCAATAACGCGATGCCCATGGCTTTCTGCAGGGACGGGACTGCGACCGCTCGCGGCGACTCGCTGCCACCGACGAATCGATTGTAAAGCTGGACAGCGGCGCGGATCAGGACCGCGCCGAGAAGCAGCACGATCGGAATGCCGATCGCGGCGACAATCAGAACGGCGACGAGACTCACGTTATCGTTCATGTTGAACTCCTGTTGAGGGAATGGGCGCGCATTCCGATCGCGCGACCGGATGGCGGTAATCACCACCCCTCAGCGGAGCCGATCGGACCTTGTTACAGTGACGGAGGGACTTGGGAACGGGGACTTGGGACTAGACTGGCGACCCATTGCCTATTCCCCAGTCCCGATTCCCTGTTCCCCAGCCGCTCTGGACAACCACGCCTCTTCGGCGGCATGATATGTGTGTGTTCCGATGTTTGGACCGGGAGGCGGCCCATGGCTTCGCTGCAGCGAACGAGCGACCGGTTCTGCGATGGATTGTCGCGGCGGAACCTGCTGCGCGCCGGCGCGCTGGCGATGGGAGGACTCTCGCTCCCGCAGCTCCTGCAGGCAGAGGTCGGACGCAAGTCGCACAAATCGGTCATCATGGTGTTCCTGTCCGGCGGTCCGCCGCATCAGGACATGGTGGACCTCAAGCCGGAAGCGCCGGTCGACATTCGCGGCGAGTTCCGGCCGATCGACACCTGCGTGCCGGGGTTTCAGGTCTGCGAACTGCTGCCGAAACTGGCGCAGCGGATGGACCGGATCTCCGTCATCCGCTCGCTGGTCGGTTCGGAAGGCCGGCACGCGGCTTTCCAATGCATGACGGGACACGGCGTCCTGAATCAGCCGCCAGGAGGTTGGCCGTCGCTCGGTTCGGCGGTCTCCAAGCTCGAAGGACCGACGGAGTCCGGCATCCTGCCGTTCCTGAGTCTGTCGCCGCGGATGCGTAATTCGACCTGGGGCGATCCGGGTCAGGCGGGATTTGCAGGCCAGGCGCATGCGCCGTTCTGCCCCAATGCCGACCCTGCGCAGATCAGTCTCAACGGCCTCAGCCTCGCGAACCTGCAGAACCGGCAGGCCCTGTTGCAGGACATCGACCGGTTGCAGCGCGAGGCTTATCAGAGCGGCGCGCTGGAAGGACTGGCGAAGAACTACCAGGATGCGTTCGGCCTGCTGACCTCGAACAAGCTGCTCGATGCGCTGGATCTGGAGCAGGAAGATCCGCGGGTTCGCGACGCGTACGGCCGCGGTGCGCCGGAGAACGCCGGTTACGGCGACGCGGGCCCCTTGATGAACGATTATCTGCTGGCCGCGCGGCGGCTGGTGGAGGCCGGCGTGCGGGTCGTCACGCTTGCCTATGGACGGTGGGACTGGCACGGTCGGCCCCACGGCACGAACTTCGAAAACGCGCGCGATCACCTGCCGGTGTTCGACCAGGGGATCACGACTCTTCTGGACGACCTGCGGGATCGCGGCCTCGATCAGGATGTGTCCGTCGTCATCTGGGGCGAGTTCGGACGCACGCCGGTCATCAACAAGAACGGCGGCCGCGACCATTGGCCGCAGGTCGCGTGCGCCCTGCTGTCCGGCGGCGGGATGCGCGGCGGACAGATCATCGGCGCCACGAACAAGTTGGGCGAGTACCCGACCGAACGGCCGGTCCACTTCCAGGAAGTGTTCGCCACGCTGTACCACAACCTGGGGATCAACCCCGAGACCACCACGCTGCCCGATCGCGGCGGCCGGCCAACCTACCTGGTTGATCCTATCTACGCGCCGCTGCCGGAACTGGTGTGAGAAGGTAGGGACTTGGGAATTGGGACTGGTCCCACTCGGCGGTCTGTTCCTCATTCCTCATTCCCCATTCCCAACGTCCCATGCGTCTCGAAAAACTGCTCTCGCTGACGCACGGCAACTCGGTGTACTGGTCGGCGTTTTCTCCGCAGGGAGACCAGCTCGCGACCGCCAGTCTCGACAACACGGTCCGGCTGTGGAGCCTGCCGGACGGGAAGCATGTGTACACGCTGAAAGGCCACGGCGACGGCGTGGCGTTCGTCGACTACCTGCCGGACGGGCGGATCGTTACTGCCAGCCTGGATCGCACGCTGAAGATCTGGATGGCCGACGGCAGCAAGGCGACGACGACGTTCAGCGGGCATCAAGAGGTCTACCTGTCGTGCGCGGCGCTGTGCAAGGGGACCGGGATGGGAGCGTCCGGGGGATTCGATCGCACAGTGCGCTTGTGGGAAACGAATACGGGGGAGTCCGTGGCCGTGCTGTCCGGCCACGAAGCGACGGTGCAGTGTGTGGCGTTCAACCGATCAGGGACGGTGCTGGCGTCTGGCGGCGATGATTTGTCGGTCCGGCTGTGGAATGTCGAAACGCGCGCGCCGATCAAGTCGCTCGCCGGACACACGCTGGCCGTCGAGGGAGTGGCATTCGCGCCGGATGATTCGCTCCTGGCATCCGCCGGCGCCGACGGATCGGTGCGACTGTGGACGCTCGATGGGGCAGCAGTGGCAACGCTTGAGACCCCAGGCGCGCGCCTCAAATCGGTGGTGTTCGCTCCCAACGGGCGATGGCTGGCGACGGGCGCGGCGGATGGAGCCGTGCGGGTCTGGGACTTTACGGCACGTTCGCTGGTGCTGACACTCTCCGCGCATTCCAACACGGTTTACGGAGTCGCCTTCAGCAGTGACGGCCAGCTGTTCGCGTCGTCGGGATTCGACCGCACGATTCACGTCTGGAAAGTGCTCGACGTTTAGCCCGACGGCCGCTGGACGTGATGCACCCATGCCGGCGGCACGTTGAACAGAATCGGCCGTCGTTCCTTTTCGTTCGTCAGGAAGGCCTGCATCGCGCGATTCACTCCGTCGAGTCGCTCGCGCTCGGCCTTGCCGACGACGAGACCCTTCACCCTGCGAATTCCGATATACTCGAAGAACGAGCAGTAGCCCTGCGGTTTCAGCAGCGCGCGAAAGTTTGCGAGGATGTTCTCGACCTCCGGCACGCTGAAATTGTTGAGCGGCAGTCCGGAGACGATGACATCGTACGACGCTTCTCCGTTCAGGGCCTCGATGGACTGGCACAGGATGCGGGTGCGGTCGCTCACGGCGCTGAGATGCGGTTCGCTGGCAAAGCGCCTCCGCAGATGTTCGACGAACTGTTCGTTGATTTCGACGAGGTCGAACGTGTCGTCCGGCTGCATTCCGCGGGCGATCCAGTCGGTCGCCGGGCCGGTGCCGGGTCCGACTTCGAGAATGCGGCGGCCTGCCGGAGCACCGGTGGCCGGCTGGCGGACGTACCGGGCGAGTTCGCGCGAGAGCGCCCGTCCGCTGGGGAGCACGGCGCCGGTCGTATAGAATCGCTGCTGAAACTGGCGGACGAACAGCCGCACATCGGCAAAAGTCTGCGACATCGTGGCGGTGTTCCGAACAGCACTCGAATCGGCAAGATGAGACCGGGCGGTCGCCGGCGACGCTGCCTGCCGGTTCCGAAACCCTGCCACTTATAGAAACCGCCGGCGCCGTTCGCAATCAGTCGGGATCGGCAGTGCGTTGCCGCAGGCGCATGAACAAGCCCCGCAGGTCGCCGGAAGGCGCCCTGCAGGGCTGGCTCAATCGGGTCAATCATGGGTCGCACCGCGCGTTCAGCGCGACCGGTGTGATCGAGATTCTAATCGAATTCGGGATAACGTCATTCGGGCGAGACCATCGTAGTGACATCAGGGGGTCCCGGAGCCCACTGCTTTCAGGCTCTCCTGATAGTGTACATACGTGCGAAACGTCGAGGATTCCCAGCCGCGAGAGACCGCCCTCACGGGAGAGCCGCTGCCGCCCGCTCGCATGCAGTACGCTTTTAATTCCGCAAGAATCTGTACAGAATGGAAACCGACTGTCGGGACACTGACATTTCCAGGCTGCGAGCCACCTTGCAGCTCCGGCAGCCCACATCGGGCCGCATCGCGAAGCTCCCTATCGTTCCTGTGAACTGATACGAAGGCACGCAGCGCCGATGCTCCGCGATCTCTGTTCGATTGGCCACAATGACATGCTCGATTCGCAACGTGGGAGAAGCCGTATGACTCGCTCGCCGATCGCCCTGCGCGCACTGGTCCGTCCTTTGGTGTGCTGCCTTGCGGTGACAGTTTTTGCCCTGCCGCCCGCAGGCCGCGCTCACGCCGCGCTGCCGACGAAGGAGATGTTGCAGAGGCTGCCGCCGTCGGTGAACGCCATCT
The DNA here is from genome assembly GCA_016795125.1 of Planctomycetaceae bacterium. GTDB lineage: Bacteria > Planctomycetota > Planctomycetia > Planctomycetales > Planctomycetaceae > JAEUIG01. The sequence continues at coordinate 14,257 of JAEUIG010000087.1, forward strand.
CCGTGATCGACGTTGAGGCGCTGCTGAATTCGCCGCTCGCCAAAAAGCAGAAGTGGCACAGCAAGCGCGATGTGGAGTACGGGACCCGCCCGCTGATGGTGCCCCCGGAAGCAAAGACCGTGCTCGTAGGCGCACTGCTGGATCCGTCGAACGATCTCGGCCAGCAATGGCAGGTCTCGCTGATCGATATGGCCACGGACATCTCCATCGACGACATCGCCAAGACGGAGGGGGGCTACGTCGATCCGATCGATGATGTGGCGGCCGCCTGGACGCCGTCGGACGCCTATGCGCTCGAGATCGCTCCGCATGTTCTGGCGATGGCGCAGCCTGCGAACCGGCAGGCGATTTCGCGCTGGCTCAAGTTCGCGGCGACCAACAAGGAACCGGCGCTGTCGGAGTACCTGACCAACGCCATGAGTCGGCTGACGGACAGCTCCCAGTTCGTGCTCGCGCTCGACCTGGCCGACGTGCCGAAGCGGCACAAGGTGGAGGAGCGGCTCGCCGAGCTCGACATGTTCAGCGGTCGCGATATGAAGCGAGCCGAAGTCGCTGACCTCCTCGTGGGTCTCCAGGGAATCACGGCAACGGTCAGCGTGACTGACAGCATTCAGGCCGAGTTGCGGGTCGACTTCCGCGACGACGTCGGTCCGCTGGGTGATCTCGCCAAGCCGCTGGTGCTCGCCGCACTGGATGCGTTTGACGCCCACCTGAGCGACATTGATGGATTTGAAGCGCAGCTCAACGGCAAGTCGGTGACGCTCAGCGGCCCGCTGTCGATTGACGGGTTGCGGCGCGTCGGCAGTCTGCTGCAGATGTCGACCACGAAGTTCAGCGACCTCCAGGACGTCGATCCGGCCGAATCGGGCAGCAGCAACGTCGTGCAGGCGTCGCTGCAGTATTACAATTCGATCACCGCTTTGATCGAAGACCTGCGACATACTCTGGAGGACTCGCGCGACAATCACGCCGTGTGGATGGAGCGATATGGCCGCAAGGTCGATGCGCTGCCGATTCTGAACGTCGATTCGGATCTGCTGGCCTGGGGCGCCAACGTCGCGGTGACGTTCCGCGAAATGGGACTCGCCAAGCGCGGCGCCGGCATCCGGGGCGGGGTCCGCAAGTCGGCCGTTTACGGAGATTACTCCTACTCCGACGGCGGATACTACGCGTCCTACCGTCCGGCGGCCGACGTCAAGAACCAGATCAATCGCGAGGAGCAGGCGCAGGCCAAGGCCGTGCGCTACAACAGCTGGAAAGAGATTGAAGACACGCGGGCCGACATTCGCCGCCAGATGACTCTGAAGTACAGCGTGGAGTTCTAACGCTGTCGCAGCCGTGAAGGTTCAGCGACCCGGATGCTGTACGCATCCGGGTCGCTTTGTCATTGGGCAGGGACAATCCCGGTCTGCAAACGCACACCGGGGTCGGCCGTGTTGCCGAACGACGCAGATCAACGGGCCTCGCAACCAGGCAGTCGCGGCACTTGCTGAAATTGGCCGTCCTGGTGGCTACTGGTTTTGTCTGTGGGTTTATCGTATCGCGTACGAATCCAGTCCAGACCTTCTCTCGTCGCGACCTGCCGTCGGGCATCCAAGGGGAATTCGACGAGATCGAGGCAAAATGGCGTCGTCACGAGGTCAAAACGACTGTGCTGCTTACTTGCCTGGAACTGCCGTTGCGCGTCGAGATTGTCGATGACGGCCGTGAGGCAGCGTATGGATTTGCTGAAACTCCGTGGTTAGTGGACGACCTCTATGCGTCAAGTCACCAGCAATTCGACGTCTATGCAGTAGAGCGAGGTAGTCCTCTTGTATTGTTCGTCGTTATTCAAAAGCCCTACCTGTTTGGACTTGAGACTGAGAAAGAAGTGCCCGAGGGATAGGGAGCCGCTACTGACAAAAAACGCTGTCGATACAACAACCCGCGCGCCGAATCCTGCAACGGCGATTCTCAAATCGGGACACGACTCTGTCGCGACGATCGCTCCATTACGGTTGCCTCCAGTGAATGGTTGTGCTCACTCTCGTAGCTGCCACTCTTCGTCGAAGAACTCCGCGGCGGCGATGCGGCCCGGCGCCAGCGCATCGGGCGGCTGTGACAGGTCGATGACGGCCCAGTCCGGCAGCTTGGGATTCTGCAGCGAGTTCGTGCGATCGTGACCTTCGCGGAACGTCGGCCCGCTGTTGAGGACGACGTAGCGCTCCGGCGAATCGGGATTGGGGTAAATGAGGACCGGGACGTGGCTCGCGGCGGCAAACGTCTGCTGGCCGGCCGTGATGGCGTCCTTTGTCCAGTGAATCGGCAGGCGGTCCGAAATTCTGGCGAGTACGCTGTTCGATGCAGGATCGCCCCAGAGGATGAGGTGATATCGGGCGGCGTCGTCGGCCGTCACGTCGACGTCGCGCTTCACACGCGCCCGGCCGCGGAAGACGCCCTCCCAGCGGTCGAGGAAATGCTGCTGCTCAAACTCGACCCAGCGTTGCACGTCGGGATGCGGTGACTTGCCGGAGGGAGTGACCACGAGGAACGGTTCGAGGAAGGCGTCGTCGATAGGGCCTTGCAAACCGGGCTTCTTGGCAAGCTGTGCGGCATCGGGTTCACCAACGCTCCAGCGGCCGTCGCGGAGGATGAGCGAAACCTCGTTCGCCGGTGGATCGATTGACAGGGAGTGACCGTCGATGACGACCTTCGAGACGCTGCCGTTGGGCAGGGGCTTGATCCGGAGCGAGGCCACATTCTTCGTGGTGACCTGAACTACTCCGTACTCGAGTTCCTCGGCATCGACGCGCGCATCGCGCCAGTGCTCCTGCAGTCGCTGGACGTCCACCCACTCCACCTGATGATAGCGCAGCGTTCGCGTCTGCAGAGATGCGACGAGTCGTATCCCATAGCGACCACCTTCCTCGAGTTCGGAGCCCAGGTCTTTCAGGATCGCAGCGAGTGTGTCGGGGTGGTACTTGTGCCCCATGCCGGGACCGATGCGGTGATCGAGTGTGCGTCCCTCGGACGCGAACGCTTCCTCCATCACGCGTGCCGCCTGGATCTGCTTGTCGTTCTCGCCGCTATAGGCAATGACCGGCAGATTGAAGAGGTTGCGAACGTAGTCCGGCACGTCGTACGCGCCCCACAGCAGTTGTTCGTACGGCGGCACGGTGGCGGGGTCGATGCTCTGATAACGCGCGGTTTCGGCGAAACCGGCGCCCGGGCTCATCGCGGCCCATTGGTTCGGATAGTGCGCTCCAATGTGCCAGCAGCCGGCGCCTCCCATGGAGAAGCCCATGAGGACAATCAGATTGCGGTCGATGTGGTAGTGCTTTGCGACATGCTCGACGGCCTCCAGTACGTCGATCTCGCCGGCTGATTTGAATCCCAGGCAGTGACGGCCAAAGGGATGTACGACGATGGCATTCGGCGGAGCGATCTGCCCCGGCTGCGTCATGCGACCGTGGATGAAGCTCAGGTTCGTCTGCTTGTCGCCCCGCCCGTGCAGCCAGACGTACAGCGGGACCGTACCAGAGAGATCGAGGTTCTCCGGAATCACGAGTCCGTACGGCTGCACGGAGTCGTCGATCGACGACCGGTATCCACGGACAACCAGACCGCGTGCATCGGTCCACGGTGACAGGCCAGCGTCGAGCGCATCGATCCGCTGTGCGGCCATTGCCAGCAGATCGCCGGCACCGCCCACGTCCTTATCATCGTAGAACTCGCCGAATTTCAGGGCCCACTCGAGGGCAGCCAGCAGGACTTCAACGTCGGGCGCCAGCGGGTCGCCGGCATGCGGCGCGGCTCGTTCCTGCAATCCGCGAAGCTGTTGTTGCAGCTGTTCGCGCGCCGCGGGATCGATGGCGATCCCTTCCGGCGGCAGCAGGCGCGGGATCGCCGGAATCGGTTCGGCCCCCGCGACAACCGATGCGGCGAGCGCGAACACCAGAACGCATGCGAGTTCCACGCGAAATCCTGGCACGACTTCCGTCCTGCATGTTAGCGGAGATGCGAATCCGCCAGCGTCTTCCCCTGACTTCCGATGTCTGACCTCTCTGCTCAGCCCGTCCCCCGGTGCTGCTCGTACGCTTCCATGTCTTTCAGGAACACGGCCAGCGAAGCCTGCAGCGTCTCGCGCTTGATCTTCCACTCCGGCTTGTCGTCGGTGTATTTGCTGCAGTGGTCGACGAGCAGCCGGTGCAGGAACTTGAACAGGTGCCGCGGCGCGCGGAGCCGGTCGAAGATGCCGATCATCTCGACCTCAGTGACTCCGGGCTCGAACAGGTCCATGATGCCCGGCTGCTTGCCCTCCGCCAGCTTGGCGCAGGCACGGATGCGATCGTTGGCGATGTCATACAGCGCCTGGCCCGACCAGGTCAGCGAGGAAATCAGATTTTGCTTGTCGAGGCGGCTGCGGTCGTAGAACTCGCGTTCCTGCTTCTGCAGGTAGCCCACCATGGCGGCCGGCAGCAGCAGCTTGAACGCCATGCCCGGATGCTTGAGGAACTTGTTGTCGAACATCGGCCAGACAAAATCGCGCATGCGGTCGGCGGCGCCGTTCACCAGATGCGGCTCATCAACGCGGTCCATCAGCACGACAATGCTGTCGAACCCGAGGGACTTCAGCACCGACTGCAGTTTGAGCAGCAGCTCGTAGCGGTCGTCGCCGCGGGGGCGCGTCGGCATGGGCTGGCCGACGGCATCGGAGATGTCGAGGCCTCCGAGGTTGGCCCGCAGCGCGCCGCGGCGGTGGTCGAAGACTCGAACCTGCCGTGCGCCGTGGAAGGCGATCCACCAGCGGCGCAGCCAATGCCAGGCAAACGGCGCCCAGCCGGCAGCGATGACGGCCCAGACCCACCACTGGCCGACAACCGTGCGCCAGTCGCGCTGGTAGTACCAGAGTGCTCCGAGAATGGCCGCGACCGTGACAACCAGCCCCAGCAGGGCCGGCCACCACTTCTTGACGGCAAAGTACCGCAGCTTCCATTGCAGCTTCTTGAACCGCTGCCGAGCGCCGAGATCGCGGTTGTCGTCGTAGAATGTGGCCAGCAGAAGGATGTCGCGCCGCTGCTGGCGGTTCAGGGCATGGACCTTGTCGTTGTCGAGATTGTGCGTCTCGGTCTTCGCGTCGCGGCCGTCGTTGCGCAGCGTGTTGCACAACCGCGTTGTGGCGAGGGTGAGGATGGCATCCATGTGGTCCCAAAGCCGCCAGTTCTGGAGCGCGCGTTCGGGCTTGCGCCTGCGGCCCGAGAGACGCTCGCGGAAGGAATCCATGAACGGGTTGAAGTCGTCGTATTCGACGATGAAGGCCCGCGCCTGCGGATGCTGCTGGTTGTAGGCGTGCAATTGCTCCCGCATCTGCAGTCGCAGGGCGGTCTTGCCGCTGCCCTGTTCGCCGAAGACGACGGAGGTGGCCGGAGCGCGCGGGTCGCCATAGATTTTGTCCCAGGCCGAATGGCGCGTGGCGGCGAGACAATGTTCGAGAAATACGCGATCCGACAGCGCATCTTCCTGGGCGAACGGGTTCTCCGTGACGCCGTAGCGATCAAGCAGTTGATGGATTTTCATGGGGCCTTTGTCTTGTGCAGATTCTCCAGTTTATGAAGCGGCGTGACGGTGGGATAGAGTCTGGTTGAGGGGGGATTCGGTTTTAGGCGCTTGGATTCGGCGAAAAACTGATGGCGAACGGGAGTCCTTTCGACATCGATCAGAAGAGTTGAATGTCTTCGTAGTCTTGTCCGCGGCAGCAAGCGGTTTCCCTCGACAGTGGATCGCGGGTATTCTGGCTGGGCTGCGTTCGCGCGTTGCAGACTGCCACGGTGCCCCATGCCCGATCTGTCCGGCGGAGATGAATTTGCGCGGCCATCGCGCGCCCGCTGGGTCGTCCTGGCGTTTCTCTGCGCGCTCTCGGCGATCCTGTACATCGATCGAATCTGCTTCAGCCAGGCCGTCACCGCGCTGGAAACAGAGCTCAAGCTGACGAAAGACGACATCTCCTGGGTGATGGTGGCGTTCACCGTCGCCTACGGCGTGTTCGAGATTCCTGTCGGCCGGTGGGGGGACCGGATCGGTCCGCGCCGCGTGCTGCCGCGCATCGCCATCTGCTGGTCGATCTTCACGGCGCTGACCGGGGCGTGTTTTGGGCTTTGGCAGTTGATCGTCGTCCGGTTTCTGTTCGGAATGGGAGAAGCAGGGGCGTATCCCAACACGGCCCGAGTTTTGGCACGCTGGTTCCCGGAAGAGGAACGCGCCCGCGCCCAGGGACGCCTGCTCGCGGCGTCGCAGGTTGGTTTGATCCTGGCGATGCCGGTCGCCGCATGGGTGATCGAGCTGTGGGGCTGGCGCTGGATGTTCGTCGCGTTCGGCCTGCTGGGCGTGCTGTGGGCGACCGCGTTCTATGCGTGGTTCCGCGACGACCCGTCCGAGCATCCGGCCGTCAACGACGCCGAACGGGAGCAGATCGGCGTCTCCCGCGCTCCGGCCGTGTCACGTCACGACCCGATCCCGTGGGCGCTCGTGCGCTGGAATCCCAGCATCTGGTCGCTGTGCGGATCGATGGTATGCGGCGCTTTCAACAGCTACTTCTACTACTCGTGGTTCCCGAGCTATTTGAAGCAGGCACGCGGTGTTGAGAACCTGGGATCCGGCTGGCTGATGGCGGTGCTCTATTCCGGGGCGGCGCTGGGGATGCTGGTCGGCGGCGCCTTGACCGGGCGCACCGTTCAGAACTCACTGCGGCGAGATGCGGCCGCGCGACTGCAGGGTGGCCTCGCGTGTGTGCTCGCGGCGGCAAGCCTCTGGCTCGCCGTCCGCTGCGAATCCGCCGGCATGCTCGTGGCGTTCGCGGCGTTCTCCGCCGCCTGCATGGCGAGTACCCAGCCGCTGTTCTGGTCCTGCATTATCAATGTCAGCGGACGGCATGTCGGCTCGCTGTTCGGCCTCGTCAACATGGCCGGGTTGCTGGGAGCTGCTTCGTCACAACGATTTGTCGGCGTGTTTACCAGCTGGCGCGAACAACAGGGACTGACTGGCCGCGCACAGTGGGACCCCGTGTTCGATGTCTACGTCGTGGCGCTGTTGATCTGCGGCGCCTGCTGGGCGATCTACCGCACCCGGTTCGTCGAGCCGGACCCTGTCTCAACCGAACAACAAGGCGACGTTCCGCAAGAGAGTACGTTCGCCCCGGAAGGCACCCCCGCATGACTCGCCACATCGTGTTTTTCGCTTCTTTCGCCGTTTTCTCGGTTCTCATCGTTTCTGCCGGATTCGCGCAGGACGCTGTCGCCGAACGGGAATACAAGTGGATCGAGGTGACGGCAGAAGCCCAGTTCGCCCCGCGCGACGGCGCAGGGGCGCTGGTGTTCCAGAACCAGATGTGGTTTCTCGGCGGCTGGAATCCGGGCGACAAGACGCACTTTCCGCTGATCTGCAACAACGAAGTCTGGAGCAGCACCGACGGCGCGACGTGGACGTCGCGGAAGCCGAACACATTTCTCGACAAGCAGTTCAATCCAAAGTCCGACTGGGAGGGCCGCCACACGGCCGGTTACGCCGTGCTGGATGGAAAAATGTGGATCGTCGGCGGCGACGCCAACCAGGGGCACTATCAGAACGACGTCTGGAATTCGGCCGACGGCGAATCCTGGACGCTGATTGCCGACGATGTGCCGTGGCGAGATCGGGCACTGCACTACACTGTCGCTTACAAGGACAAGTTGTGGGTCATCGGGGGCCAGACGATGCCGGCATTTGGCGGCAGCGAGGAAAAGTTCCATCGCGACGTGTGGACCAGCAGCGACGGCAAGCATTGGGAGGAAATCACCCCGGTCGAGCCCTGCTGGACGCCGCGGGGCATGATCGGCGGAGCGGCGGTGTTTCAGGATCGGGTCTGGATGCTCGGCGGCGGAACGTACGACACGCCGACGACGCCGAGGCGGAACTTCTACAACGACGTCTGGAGCACCGACGACGGGATCCACTGGAAGCAACACACCGCCGACGCCGGCTGGCAGCGACGGCAGTATCACGACGTGGCTGTGTTCGACGACCAGTTGTGGGTGCTGGAAGGGTACGACGGGACCGGTAACCGCAAGGACGTCTGGCGGTCGGGAGATGGCGCGAACTGGCACGAAATCCCGGACACACCGTGGGCGCCGCGGCACGCCTCGAGCATCTACGTGTACAATGACGCGCTGTGGGTCGTGGCCGGCAACAACATGACGAGCGATGTCTGGAAGCTGGTGCGAAAAAACTAGCTGCGTGTCTTGTCTTCACTTGCGGCCCCCCTCCACGCTTGCAGTTTCGCGAACATGCGCGTCCTCATCACGGCCGGTCCCACGCGCGAGTACCTCGATGACGTCCGCTACCTGAGCAACGCCAGCAGCGGGCGGATGGGGTACGCGCTGGCGGCGGCGGCGCGGGCACTGTGCTGGGAGGTTGTGCTCGTCAGCGGACCAGTCGAGTTGCGACCGCCCGCCGGCTGCGAGGTCGTGAATGTTGAAACGACCTCGCAGATGCGCGACGCTTGCGTCCGTGAGTTCGCCCGCTGCGACGGCGTGATCGCCGCCGCCGCCGTGTGCGACTACAAGCCGAAGGAGCGCGTCGAAGGCAAAATCTCCAAGACCGGCGGACCGGTGACGCTGGAGATGATCGAAACCGACGACGTGCTGGCCGAACTCGGCGCCATGAAAGACGGCCGCTGGGTGATGGGCTTCGCTCTCGAAGCTCGCAACCCGCGCGAGAACGCCCTGCAGAAGCTCCGCCGCAAGAACTGCGACTGGATTCTGCTCAACGCGCCGACGGCGATCGGATCGGACGATAACTCGGTGGAACTGCTGGCTCCCGACGGTGGCACGCTGGCGGACTGGTCGGGATCAAAAAGCGACGTGGCACAGGCGATTGTGGAATGGATTGCCGCACGGCAGCGATGACTTGCCGGACGGTGGAACATGGATGACAGACAATGCCGGCTGCGGCCCGGATGGCATTCGAAGAGCGATCCCATGTCCGACACGGATTCATCGGACGTCGAAATGCCGTTTGCGACGTTCCGCGGCACACTCAGCGGCGCGCGGGCCACGTTGCTCTTCCGGCAACAGCCGTTGCTGAAGCGCTGCCTGACGACGCTGATTCTGGTGCTGTTCGTCACGGGGGTGTGTGCCGCGATGTGGTGGTTGTTCGGGCGAATGGGCGATCGCCGGAGCAGCGGCGACATTGCCATCCTGATCGTGTGGCCCCTCATGATCTGGTTTACGCTGCGACAGCAGTCGACACTGCAACGCGGCCGGACCTGGGAGCAGTTGAATCGGGTGTTCTGCGGTGCGTATGAGGCGAAGCTGTTCTCCAGGCACCTGGATATACGTGGCGACGGCATCGCTCAGAGGTTTCAGTACCGGTCCCTGTCGCATCGACGTATCCAGCCGGGCCGCGCCTACACGCGCATCGGCTTTGATGTGCTGGAAACTCGCGCGCTGCTCCTGCCTGTCGAGGACAGCGACCCGCCGCGTACTGGCGACGAGGTGGTGACTTTTCTCCGCGAACGAACGCGAATCGAACAAGCGACTGCAGACCAGCCTCCGGAACTGGTCTCGCGAGCCAACCCGCCGCTGCCGTTTGGGCTGACGGAGCGCTGTGAGACGATTGCCGTTGCGGGAGCGTTTCGTCAGGCCGCGGCTTTAGAGGTTCTTGCTGAGGAACAGCAACGGCAAAACAAGCCCTCGCGATCCACTCGCTTCATGACGTGGTCCATGGCGATCACGGCGCTGGCCTTGCTGGCGCTGCTGATCGCGGCACGGTTCGCGGGACGACAGATTCCCGGAAAACTGTGGTATCTGCCACTCTTCCTGCTGGTCTATTGCGGGATCACGCTTTACGTCCAGCGGAAACAACCGGGGAAGCTCCGCACGGCGATCGACCCGTCCGCGTCGCTGGCCGAGATCACCGGGTGGGTGTCGGCGGCCGGGTTCGCCGTCTTCACTGAGTACGCGTATCTCGCGGCCACCTGGCAGGCATGTGACGCAGTGGACATTGCTGAGAATCAGGTCGTCGTGAAATACGGGAACGGAGAGTTCTTCCTCCTTGGCCGCCACACTTTCGATTCGGATGCCGACTGGACCCGCTGTACGGAGTGGATTCGGTCCGCTCGTGGCAGCTGAGTCATCCATCCGCTGCGTCGCTCTGCAGCTTCGCCACTCCCCTTATCACCGCTGGTAGATCGGCAGCAACTGATACGGCGGGGTCAGTGACAGCACGCCGAGCGCCGTCGTGTAAGCGTTGCCGAACCGTGCGTCGTGGGCGGCTTCGGGTTCCCAGGAGCCGTCGGCGTTCTGGTTCTCGAGCAGCACCTGCTGGAACGCGGGGTAGAACTGCTCCCAATACTCTCCGCCCAGCTGGAACATCGCCTGGCTGCAGTAGTAGGCGCTGTAGTGAAAGCGGTCGTCCGGGTGGTTCCGCCGGTTGTAGTTGCTGAACGGGTTGCGGAGGATCCAGCGGCCGGCGGTTTGGGCCATCTTCGTATTGTGCTCCCCGGCCATCGCGAGTGCGATAATGCCGCCGGCCACCGTTGCGCCGCTGGCGTAGCGTTCTTCATCGTCCGCCAGGGCGTAGACGAAGTCCCCTTCGTCGCCCCGGTAGCATCGCCGTACGTAGCCGGTGGCGTCGTCCACGAAATCGACGGGCACTTCGAAGCCGGCGTTCATGGCGGAGCGGTAGAACATCAGGTGCCAGACGGTGGCGGTCAGGTCGGCGTCGTTCGCGCCGACCGGCCGCATGTACCGCCAGCCTCCGTTGTCGCGCGCGTGTCGCTTCGGTTGCATCTGCAGGTTGCGCGAAAAGTCGATCGCGCGCA
>JAEUIG010000167.1 GCA_016795125.1 Planctomycetaceae bacterium
AACCACCGGCCCCGGCGACCCACGCGAAACCGCACGCGGGAACTTCGACGACTGCGACGGATCGCGCCTCGTCGAACTGCCGGGCCTTGACCGGTTCGGCGGCGGCCGGCGGCGGGACTTCCTTGCCCCAGTCGACCTCAACGCTGCGCGGAAACGACGACGGGTTGAGGACCAGCATGCCGGGACTGCCGGAGGACACGCGGGCGAGCACGTCGGCCAGCGGGCGAACCGCGCCGGCCGAGTCTTCGACGGCTCCGTCGGCCGCCGTCCGCACTTCGGGCGAAGCCTCCGGATCGGCCGCCTCGATCGTCTCTTCCAGCGCGGCGTGCGAGACGGGATCGATCGAACCCTGCCGCAGCAGACTGGTCAGGTTACGGCACCATTCGAGAGCCTCGAATCGTAAATGGCGCGCCCAGTAGTCGACATGGCGGCTGATTGCGTCCGGCTCCTCCCGCGCGACGGCCTGCACGAGGTTCGGCGTCAGGTACTCCGCCGCCTTGTACTCCACCATTTTGCCCGGCATGTCGCCGGCGTCGAAGAACTGGCGGAACGTGACGAACCGTCCCAGCACCGGCGCGTACTTGTTCATCCGTCGCAGATCGTCCAGCCACGGCGTCCGCAGCTCTGGCCAGGCGGCGAACGCCACGGCCGCCGTCTGGTCGTGGTCCATCGACTCGGCCATCCGGTGCGGAAACCGCAGCATGCTAGAGGCGCTGTCCGCCGCGAGCGGAATCCGGCTGAAGGCGTCGATCACGCTGCCATCCGCGCCGGTCCAGCGGAGCTTGCTGTGCTCCTGGTCCGGGTAGATGCCGTCATCGATGACGAAGTGCAGTCCTCCCGACATGCCGCTGCGGTTGATGAGCATCGGCATGGACGGATCAACGCCGAACCGCTTGCGGCCCCAGGTGGTCGGGGTGCGACCGAACAATTCGCGATACGAGGCGAGTCCCTGTCGCAACTGCCAGATCTGCGACTGGACCGACAGGAGCGGCGTGGCGGTTTCACGGAGCTCGCCGCCGACGACATCCACTTTTCCGTCACGCCATTGATTGCGAATGATTTCCCGAACGGCCGGATCAGCGGCGGTGATCGTCTGCCAGTCCTGCGCCGTCGACAGCAGCGAGACCGGCGCCGGCTTGGCGAGCCGGGCGTGTAGTTGTTCGCCCGCATACTTCGGCGAGACCAGGCAGAGGTCGACCAGGTAGCAATCCACCGGGTAGAACCGTTCCCGGCACTCCAGCAGCATTTCGTAGCAGTAGCGGAGGTGCGTCTCGGCGGCGGTGCGATCGTTCTGGACGGCGGCCCTGGCGGCGGCGACCGCTTCACGCTGCAGGTGAACTTCATCCACGTGGCTGAAATTCCGCATGCGGTGCGTGAGCAGTTCGGTCAGCAGGTAGCAGAGTCCAAACGCCACGAAGTCGGCTGCGAGGTCGGGATCGACGCCGGGGGGGCTATCGAGGGTGGCGAGCGCCTGCCGGAGCATTTCCTGGCGTTCGGTGACGCCGGAGACGACTGCGGCGCCGGCCTTGCGGGTATCGTCGGCCCAGCCGTGGGAGACCCAGTCGTTGCAGGTCGTGGGGAGGATGAACAGCCGGTTCGGCTGGATGCCGTGGATTTCGTCAGCCCGTCGCCATTTCGGCATGACGCCGGCCGAGGCGACGAGCGACGGATGCCATAACACGGCGAACGCGTTCAGCAGCCCCTCCGCCGGCTGTTCCCCCAGTTCCGAGGGAAAATCCTCGAGACTGTGGCAGGGGATCAGGACGGTGAGTTCGTGGTAGGTCATGCCGGAGCGGCCAGAGGTCAGGGGCCAGAGGCCAGTGAGGTAATCGGAATTCGGTTGTCGGTTATCGGTTTTCAGCGGCGGATTGTCACGCGACCAGCAATATCCGACTCACGAGACCACGTTGTTCCTGCCGACGCCCGGCCTCTCCCCTCAATCCTGAATCCCGACTCCTGAATCCTCTCCTGCGGATCGTAACGGCTGTCTGGCTCGGGCGACTCCGAGTCGGCAAAAGTTGTGGAACTTTCGGTTGACGAATTGCGTCGAAGCAAAGTCTGGCCGAGATACCATCGGCGGTGGTTCAGGAGGAGGACGGTGCCTGGCCGACGTGGATTCTTCCCTCTGCACCTTTGCGTCTTTGTCCGTTTGCCCCGCCTTTCCAAGAATTGGTTGACGAAACTGGAACCTGCGGGTTAGCTTAAGGTTAAGTTCAATCATGCCCGTCGTTTTCCGGCGCGCCGCAGACTGCGGTTGTGGGCCACCCTGCCGGTTCGTGAGACCCATCTGACTTTTCGACATCGGCTCCGGGGGGATGCAGTCGCACTCCCTCCACCGGAGTCCATGAGGATCGCTTGCTATGCCTGAAGATCGTGCCGCGTGGGGCATCGACATCGGCCAGTCCGCCCTCAAAGCCATCAAGCTGCGTTATGTCGAAGAGACCGGGAAGGCGGTCGCCGTCGCCTTCGACTACGTCCCCTACCCGAAGATCCTGAGCCAGCCGGACGCAATTCCGGACGAGCTCGTCGCGCAGGCGATGCAGACGTTCCTGTCGCGCAACGAGGTGGCGGGCGACCTGATCGCAATCAGCGTGCCCGGGCAGTCGGCCCTCGCGCGGTTCATCCAGCTCCCTCCCGTCGAGACCAGCAAGCTCGCCGAGATCATCAAGTACGAAGCGCGGCAGCAGATTCCGTTCGCGCTGGAAGAAGTGATCTGGGACTACCAGCCGCTGGGCAGCGGCGCGGAAGAGAGCGGCTACCTGCTCGACGCTGAGGTCGGCCTGTTCGCCATGAAGCGCGACCAGGTGCAGCAGGCGCTCAAGCCGTTTAATGATGCGAAGCTGGAAGTCGAGCTGATCCAGATCGCGCCGCTCACTCTGTACAACGTGCTGACGTTCGACGAGCTGGGAGTCCGTCCGGACGCCGAGAGCGAGGCGCAGGACGAGTACATCATCATGCTCGACATGGGCTGCGACAACACGGCCCTGCTCGTCTCCAACGGCAAGAAGATCTGGGTCCGCAACGTTCCGCTCGGCGGCAATCACTTTACGCGGGCGCTCACGAAGGAAATGAAGCTCAGCTTCGCCAAGGCCGAGCACCTGAAGTGCAACGCGACGAAAGCGCCCGATCCGCGGGCCGTGTTCCAGGCGCTGCGGCCGGTGTTCAACGACTACGCTTCGGAAATCCAGCGGTCGATCGGCTTCTTTTCGAGCGTCAACCGGTCGGCCAAGATCTCCAAGG